>NZ_JBEXSZ010000003.1:0-125859 GCF_040613865.1 Streptomyces sp. NPDC006197
CCGCCCTCGTGCGCCTGATCACCTGCGCGGGCGCGTACGACCGTACCGTGAAGGACTACACCGAGAACCTCGTCGTCTTCGCCCACCTCGACACCTCGGTCTGAGGCTGGTGCTGTCAGTGGTTTCCCGCCCGCCCGCGGGGAAGGCGCCACGACCGGAGCCCCGCAGGCTCTCCAGGTTGCGGACGGTGGCACCTGTGGCACAACCTCAGCGAAGCGGCCGAGCGGGCCGTCGCCCGCCACCGCCAGTGCTTGCGCGTACTGGCTCCCGATCGGGAGGAGAAGGCCGACTCTCCCTGGCGGAGCGAGCGGTTCGCCAACCGCGTCCGAGCCCGGCAACCTTCCCAGCCTCCACACTCTCACGGCCGGCACCGACCGAGACCGCGACGCGGTCATCGTCGGCCTGACCCTGCCCCGGAACTCCGGCGTCGTCGAAACAGCCCCATCGTGATCGGTCCCGATGACGACCCCAGACGACCGCTGCCCAAACCGCCGCTCTCCCTTCGCACGTCGGCGAGACTCGCACGGAACCGGGTTCTCCAGGACGGATCAGAAATGGCAACCGGCTGGGTGGGCGGCGGTCGAAGCCACCGCGAGACGGTCAGGCGTCGGGGTCGACTTCGGGGTGCGTGAACCGCACGGGCTTGCCCAGCGACCGGGCGTAGGCGATTTCGGCTCGGGTGCTGTCTCCGATGTAGTCGCCGACTACGAGCACCTCATCAGCGAGGCGGATCTTCGCCCGGTGCAGATCGTCGAGCCGGACCTTCAGCGCCTCGGCCTCGACAGGATCGGACCAAAGTTCGTGCGGCGACTTCATGTCACAGCCCGGTTTGACGACAATCCTTCCGGCTTCGGTCTCCCGCAGATCGGCCTCGTTCATCTCGGTCATGAAGCGGGTGGAGCCGCAGATCGCGACGATACGCGGGAGGCTCAGCCGCTTCTTCGCGTCGGCAAGCTTCTCCTCGGGGGTGAGCGGTTGCGGGTATGACACTGGTTCCTCCTGGTGGTGTGGTCCAAGGGGTGCCTGCGGAGACGAGAACGAGGGCGTCCAGGATCGTTTTGTGACGAACGACGTGGACACCCTCGTGACAGCACTCTATGTGCCGACCGACGACACCTGAAGGAACATCCCGACCTGGCGTCGTGGCGCCGCCGGTCTGATGCGAAGCATCAACCGGATCCTGGCCGCCACCACCTCGGTGTGGAGCGACGACGTAGGGGTCGTGGACTCCACCCCGGTGGAATGCGGCCGCTCCCGCGAGACCGTCAGTTGATCTGGCGAGCGCACTCGACCTGCTGAACGATCAACCTCCGGACCGGCAGCACATCCGCGACCAGGTCACCTCCGCAGCGCGGGACTTCCTCGCCACAGAAGCGCACCGGAACCGCAGTCTTTGGACGACGCCGCATGACCCACCGTGACCGGTTCACGGAAAGCGAGCCAGAACTGAAACCGGGTGAGGCGCGGGGGCGATGGGGCCGTGCCCGCACCGCACGGACAGCGGTCGGGCCAGAGAGAGCGGCGGGCGGGGATCGTCCGCTCCCCGTCACGCTGCGCGGGGATGAGACGGCCGTCGGTCTCCCACTGCCGGGCGAGCTGAGGAAAGGGCGGAACTGGCGGCGGTCTTCCGGCGCGACGCGCAGGATCGCCGGCCGGTTCCGCCCGGCCAGGGGCACCCGGTAGGCGTTGTCGTACATGCGCGTGCCCGGCTCGACGGCGGACAGCGGCATGGCGGCGCCTCCGAAGGTCCGTCGGCGGGCTTCCCGATCTTCTCTGCGGTCAGTGACTGCTGGATGCCTCCGAGGCGCGCCCAACCGGCTGGAAGTCCATGCCGCCTGCCAGAACTTCTGACAGCGACACCGGTTTCCTGGTCCGTTCTCGGACCGGGAAACCGGTGTCGCGTCGTCGCGTCCCCTGCCGTGGATCAGCCCCGGACGGCCTTGAGCAGCACCTTCACGTCGTGGCCCTTGTGCCAGCCCGTGTCCACGAGCGGGCTGTGGTGGGACTCGTTGCCCCAGGCGTAGTACTTCGACCAGGTCTGGTGCCACGCACCGTTCAGGTTGGATCCTGTGGCCGTGTAGACCTGCGCGACCTTGCCGTCGTGCCGGTTGTCCCAGATGTAGAACTGGGCCTTGGTCTGCGTGTTCAGGCCGCTGTACCGGTCGCACTCGCGGTACTTCACGCCTGCCGCGTTGCCGTTGACCTGGATGATCCGCCACCCCGTGCAGGCCCCGGCCGCGGCCGTCCCGACGTTCGACGGCGACGCGGCGGCTGCCGGCGCCAGTGCGGCGGTGGCCGCCGCGGCGAGCGCCACCGCGCCCAGCACCATGCGCCTGCCCACGTTCGGCGTGCGGAGGTCTCCGCGCTTGTGCAGGGTACGGAGATTCGCCTTGCGTGCGTTCATGCCGTGTCCTTCCCTTCCCATGGGCACGAGCCGGTCCCCCCGTCGGGTCCCCTGTAGCCCGTGGTCCCGGCGGCCGAGGGGGTTGCCCCGGCGCCGGTTGACGAACTTACGGAGACCTGGAGTCGACGTCGTCCCACGACGGGTTGAGTCTCGCGGCCCTCCCCTGGGTCCAGACTCGTGGTTCCTGCAACCTCTGCCGTATACGGAGGGATGACGTACCGCCCTCGCCACCTCGGCCACGCCGGTCACGTCCCGCGAGGCGGCCGACTGTCGGCGCACGGGTGCTGCGGAACGCCGTACGTGAGGACCCGTCCGGGACGGTGAGCGGGAGCGTGTCGCCCGCCGGTTACGGCCGGTGGTGTCCACGCCGCATTCCCACGAGCTGCGGGCCTGCCCCGGTGTCACGTGCCGGTTCGACCGCCTTCGGGATCGGGCTACCTGAAGCCGTGCCCGCCAGGGGAGACCAGGCCGCTCTCGTAGGCGACGACGACGGCCTGGGCGCGGCTTGTCAGGCCGAGCTTGGACATCACGCGGTTGAGGTGGGTTTTGACGGTGGCGATGGTCACCAGTAGACGCTGGGCGATCTGTTCGTTGGTGAGGCCCTGTCCGACCAGTTGCAGGACGTCGGTCTCGCGGTCGGTGAGTTCGGTGAGGGACGTGGGCTGTTCCCGCTTCGCCTTCGGCTGGTGGGCGAAGGTCTCGACGAGCCGGCGGGTGACGGCCGGGGCGAAGAGCATCTCCCCCTCGGCGATCAGAGCAACGGCGGCAAGGAGACGCTCGGGCGGGGTGTCCTTGAGGAGGAAGCCGCTGGCCCCGGCTCTGAGGGCGGTGTAGACGTACTCGTCGAGGTCGAAGACGGTCAGCATGACCACTTTCGGCCGGGGTTCGCTCGCGTCGGCGAGGATGCGCTCCAGGGCGGTGATGCCGCTGATGCCGGGCAGGCGGATGTCCATCAAGATCACGTCCGGGTGCGTGGTGGCGGCAAGGTCCACCGCCTCCTCGCCCGTGGCGGCCTGCCCGACGACCTCGAAACCGGGCGCGGCCGTGGCCAGGGCCGCGAGCCCGGCCCGGATCAGTACCTGGTCGTCCACGATCAGCAGCCGTGTCATCGCTGCCGCCTCCCCCGTGTGTGCAGGGGAAGGTGGTCACCCGCCCCCAGCGGTCTCAAGCGGGGCCAGCGGAATGGTGAAGACGACCTCGAACCCTCCCTCGGCTCGAGGCCCGGCCCGCAGCGACCCGCCGTAGAGTCTCACCCGTTCCCGCATCCCGAGCAAGCCGAGCCCGTTCGACGGCAGAGCCGCCGATGTGCTGCCGCCCTGATCGCTGATCTCGCCCGCCAGTCGATCGGCTTCGAATCTCAGTCCGACGCTGACCCGCGCCCCCCGGCCGGCGTGCTTGACCGTGTTGGTCAACGCCTCCTGGACGATGCGATAAGCACACAGGTCCACGCCCGACGGTAGCGATCGCTGCGGGCCTGTCACTGCCAACGTGACGTCGAGCCCCGCCGCACGGGTGCGCTCCACCAGATCATCCAGACGCTCCAGGCCGGGCGAGGACTGGTAGAGCTGGTCGGGGTCGCCGACGCCCGGGCTCGTACGCAGCACTCCGAGCAGGCCGCGCATCTCCTCCAGGGCCTCCCGGCTGCTCGTACCGATCGAGACCACCGCTTCCCGAGCGGCCGCCGGATCGGAGGCGAACACGAAATCGGCCAGACCCGCCTGGACCGCCAGCGCCGACAGGTGGTGGGCGACCACGTCGTGGAGCTCCCGTGCGATGCGCAGCCTCTCCTCCACGATCGCGTGCCGGGCGCGCAGTTCTTGCTCCCGCCGCAACTGCGCGGTCAGTTCCGCCAGTTGGACGTTGCGCTGGGCCAGGCGGTTGATGCTGGTGGCCCACGACCACACGACGCCCACCCCGATGACGCTCTGCCCGATCGCCAGTTCGACCGATATGTGGGCTGCCAGGCCGCTCGCCACCCATGTCGCCGCGGTCACGACCGCCGCCCATGCGGCCCGCCGCTCCGGGTTGTGCCGGATCATCGTGAAGCAGAGGAGGAGGGGAGCCCATAGATTCGCCGACGGCTGGAATCCCGCCGCGGTGTAGACGACGAACGCGCCGTGGGAGACGGCGAACGCCACCCAGGGGGCACGCCGCCGTACCGCCAGGGGAAGGTTCACCGCCAGGCTGAGCCCGATGGCGAGGAGGCCGAAGGGCGGCCGTCCCTCTTGGCGGTAGACGGCCTCGTAGGCCTGCCGGCCGTAGACGATGGTCAGCGCTGCCAGAACACACGCCAGAACCACGTCGATCACCAGCGGATCGACCCGCGCCCGCACTCTGCCTCCCTGCATTCCCGCAGGGTAGACACGCCCACCCGAGACGTCGTCCACCCCAGGGTTGACTCCCGGGGCGGGCCGGGGCGCTTGTTCCAGCGGCAGTGGAACGCACAGGGCACACGACAGCGGCACGGCGTCACCTACACCCTGGGTATGAGGAACCCAGGCGCTGCCCTGCTTGTTGCAGCCCCCGTGCCCACCCCTGGGTGGACGCGGGTCGCCTCCCGGATCCCTACGCTGAGCAGGCCGGGCACGAGGAAGCGTTCTCCCGCAACGACGGGCCGGAAGGGGGCGGTTACCCATGGATCTGCTGATCTACATGGTGGTTGCTTTCGGGCTGTGGTTCGTCGGCTTCGTCGCCCTCATCGTGGTGGTGGGCGTGCTGCTGTGGAAGTCGGGCGACCGCGGGGGCGGGCACGGCCCGGGGGGCGGGTTCACCGGCGGTGGTTCGGCGGGCTTCTGAGCCGGCGAAGGCTGGTCGGGGATCAGGCGTCGCAGTCGTTCGGCACGCCCTGGCGGGCGTGCTTCGGCCAAGCCCCGCTACAGACGGAGGCTGCCGTTCGGGCCGGTGGTTCCGGCAGCCGCTTCAGGAGAATCAGCAGGTTGTGAAGGATGGGAGCGAAGTGAGCGGGCGGGAACGGGACGACGAGCCCACGAGCTACGGGCTTCAACCACCGGCTGCGGCGTTGCTGCCGCCGGCCGGCCGGGCACCCGATGTGGTCGACGGGCGGGAGCCGGCAGCCGTCGACGAGCCCCATCCGCCCACCAGGAGGGAGAGGGTCCCGCAGCCGGACGCGGGCCGGCTGCTCGGCGGCCGCTACCGGCTGCTGGAGCGGCTCGGTGCCGGCGGGATGGGCACCGTGTGGCGGGCGAGGGACGAGGTCGTCGACCGTGACGTGGCGGTCAAGGAACCGCAGGTCCCCGAGCACCTGGGACCGGCCGAGCGTCGTACGGCCTTCCTGCGGATCGAGCGTGAGGCGCGGGCGGCCGCCCGGATCGACCACCCCTCGGTCGTGACCATCTTCGACGTGGTCACGGAAGCCGGCCGGCCCTGGATCGTGATGGAGCTGCTGCGCGGCAGGTCCCTGGCCGAGGTCCTCGACGAGGGGACCCTGGCCCCTGCGGAGGCGGCACGGATCGGGCTGGCTGTTCTCGGCGCGCTCCACGCGGCACACGAAGCCGGGGTGCTGCACCGCGACGTGAAGCCGGGGAACGTGATGATCGGCCGGCACGACCGCGTCGTACTCACCGACTTCGGGATCGCCCAGGTCGAGGGCGAGCAGAAACTCACCGAGACGGGCGCCTTCATCGGCTCGCCCGAGTACATCGCCCCCGAACGCGTCCTGGGACGCAGACCCGGCCCCGAGTCCGACCTGTGGTCGCTGGGCATCATGCTCTACCAGGCGGTCGAAGGCGTCTCTCCCTTCCGCCGCCAGACCACCCCCTCCACCTTCCAGGCCATCCTCCTGGCCGAACTCCCGCCCCCGCAGAACGCCGGCGAACTCACCGGCCTGATCACCGGCCTGCTGCGCAAGGAACCCGAAAGCCGCCTCACCGTCCCGGCGGCCCAGCCGATGCTGCGCACGCTCACCCTCCCCGCCCCCGCGCCCCCTGCCCTTCCCGCCCCGCTGCTCGCCGGGTCCGGGCAGACGGCCGCCGCTGAGCGGCCCACCTGGCGGCGGGTGAACCGGCGTCAGACCGTCATCGGCGGCGTGGCTGCCGCGGCCCTCCTCATCACCACCGTGGTGCTCCTGAACCAGGACGACGTGCCGGACGGCTGGAAGAAGTACGACGAGTACCGGATGAACCTGTCTGTGGCCGCGCCCGCGGACTGGACCATCACCACCGAGGACAGCCTGGGCGCACAGGACGGCCCCTATCGCGGCACCCGCTACACCGCTCCCAAGGGCGACAGGTCCCTCCTGGTGGACCGCAAGGAGAAGGCCACCGAGACCGCCCGGGCGACTGCCGAGCACTGGAAGCGCGAGCACGAGAGCGCCATCCCGCCCACCGGCGGCTCGCCGAGCGTGGCCACCGTCGAGTCCACCACCCACCAGGGCCGCGACGCGGCCGTCCTCACCGAGTCCTACAGCGAGAACAGCCAGGGGACTCCCCGACGCCTCACCAAGATCCTCATCGTCATCACCTCACAGCAAGAACGCATCACCCTCGGGGTCAACCTGCCCGACGGCAAAACGGCGCAGAAAACCGCCGACGACCTGCTCGCGAAAGCACGCTCGTCCCTCGAGATCCGCAACTCATAACGGCCGGGCTCCGCGGGGCGGGGTTTCAGGAGCGCGAGCGCCGCCACCGTGACCACGGGGCCGGTATTCAACCGGCCCACCGGCACCACCGCCGACCAGCAGGCGATCCGCGCCCGGGCCCGTTCGGTCATCGCCGGTGCGGACAGCGGCTCCGTCGACGGACGCCGCCCGCGTGCCGACCCGTCGGACCGGCAGGTTCAGGAGGAGTCGCTGGAGTCGGTCGGGAGCGTCTTGCCCGCGACTGCTGACCGGGCGACGCCGTCGACTGCCACACGGATACCGAAATGAGGCGTGGGGCTGCCGGCGGGTCGGTCGCCGGCAGCCGTTCTCGCCTTGCCGAACTTCCTGGTGGTGCTCCACGGCCTGCCCGAAGACCAACCCGCCGGCTGAGCCGAGGTCAGGGCTGACGCGAGGCGGGGATGCGGCAGGAGGGGGCGGAAGACGCTGCCGGGGGTCCGGTCCGCGTGCTCCCGTTCGCCCTCTTCGCGGGCGGTCGGGGCGTCAGCCCCGGGGCACCGCGACGTACGCCTCCCTGGGCGTGGTGGTCGGCGTGTAACGGGACGCGGCGGTCGCGGTCGGGATCAGATCCCGGTGGATCACCTTGGCCACGGCCTGGATCGTGTTCACGCCGTAGTTCATCGTGCTGTTGCCGTCGGTGAGCACGGAGATGGTGTAGTCGTGGCCGCCGCCCTTGAACGTGCCGACGCTGTGCACGCGCCAGCCGCGCGTGGCGCGCTGCAGCCAGCCGTTCTTGACGTGCACGGCCACGGAGGAGGGCGCGCCGGCCGGGGTTCCCCACCTCTGCGAGGTGATGACGTTCCCCATGAGCTTGAGGATGTAGGCGCGGGAGTTGTCACTCAGGACGGAGTTCCTGGCGGTGATCAGCGAGAGCAGCCGCTGCTCGTCGGTGACGTTGATCCGGGTGAGCCCCCAGTAGCCGCCGGATCCCGGCACCGTCCGCGTCATGCCGGCAGCCGCCAGGAAACCCTTCACCTTGGTGACGCCGAGCTGGTTCCACAGGGAGGTGGTGGCCGCGTTGTCGGACTTGGTGATCATGGCGGTCGCGAGGTTGGTCTCGCGTGAGGTCAGATACCGGTTGGTCTTCTTGGCGTCCCAGAGGAGCGTGGCGAGGACGGTCACCTTCACGACGCTGGCCGAGTCGTACGAGACCGTGGCGCGCAGGGTGCAGGTGGTGTTCGTGGTGCGGTCGCGCAGGCCGACGGCGACGGTGCCGCCGCGCGTGGCGAGGGCGGCGGTGATGTCCCGCTGAAGCTTGGCGGCGAGCCCGGCCTTGCCCGACGTGCAGCTGACCTGCGGCGCGGTGGCGGCGGAAGCAGGCGCCGCGCCCGCGACGACGGGCACGAGCATCCCGGCGGCGGCCACGGCCGGAAGGACGCGGGCACGCAGGGATATGTGGTGAGTCATGTGGGTCCCCCTAGAGACGAAACGAACGCGCCTGCGGCGCATTCGTCTTACAAGACTCCTGAGCGTGCGGATGGTTGTACGAATCCAGCGAAACCCGGGGGAGGTTCTCGTCGCGGAGGAGGTGAGGGGCGATCAGGCGGCGGAGGGTGCTGCCGGGCCGACCGGTGGCGTCCGCGATGACATCGGGATCGTGCCCGAATCCGGTCAGGACGAGGATGTCCTGCTGAAGCGGCTCACTGGCGCGCGTGCGGACCGGCCGCCGCCGTGGGCGGCGTGGGCCGGAGGCACCGCGGCGGCGACGCATGCCGGGCCTGCGGCGAGTCGTGGGAATCATCCATGGCGGTCGAGCCGGTGGGCCACGATGTCGTGGTGCCGCCCCACGCCCGCACCGGCCGCGCCGGGCTGGTGAAGGGCGATCCGGTCCGGGTGCAGCCCGCTGCCGCCGTCCTTGGAGATCTCGGCGCCGGTGACGGTCCCGAAGCCCGCGGGTGCGCCCGGCTGGCAGGTGTCGTTGTCGTTGCGCTCGACGTCGTCGTGGCGTGTGGGCCGCGCTACGGCAACGGGATCTCGAAGTGCACGGTGCCGACGCCCGGACCGTGTTCTCCGGTCGTGCGGGCGTCGAAGACCTCCTTGGCCATGGCGCGCCAGAACGCCTCGGCGCCCTCGACGTCGACGTTGGTGTGCAGGTAGATGCTGTCGTATCCGGGAGTCCCGGCGACGAAGGCGCATGCCCGGTCCACGAGCGTGCGTGCCAGGCCGTGCCGCCGGTGCTCCGGGCGTACGTACACGCGGACGAGCTGCGCGGTGGTGCCCGAGGGGTAGCGCTCCGCGAGCCGGCGCGGGTGCGGGGGATGGGCCGGTCCTGTCGAGCGGACGCCGGTGGTGGCCACCACCTCCCCGCCGTGCAGGGCGACCAGGAGCAGGTGCCGCGGGTCGTCCAGGTAGGTGCTCTCGATCTCGACGACGTCGCGGTGCCAGGCGGGCACGTACCCGTAGCCGAAGTCCCGGTAGAAGGTGTCGAGCATGACCTGGCGGGCGCCTTCCACATCGGCCGGACCGGCGGGGCGCACGGTGTAGGGCGGGCGTGGGGGGTGGTTCATCCGGATCTCCTGAGGTGGGTGAAGGGGCAGTCCCCGGGGGGCGTACGACGGCAGGCGGGTGTCTCGCGTGCGGAGAAGGCACGACCCCCTAGGTGACAATGAAAACGATTATCGATAAGGTCCCCTTCGGTCAAGCGAGCGCGCCCTGGTCGGCGCTGCTCCCGTGACCGGATCACACCTCAACCATGCTGTGAAAAGGGGATGTCGTGGCTCATCTGCTGGTGGTCGAGAGCTGGGTCGGGTCCATGAGCAGACTGCTGCCGAGGGCCGTCCGCGAAGCCGGACACGAGTTCACCTTCCTGACCCGCGACCTGCACCACTACCTGCGCTCCGCGCCCGAGGGCACCGCCCACCCCCTCCTCGCGGCCCGCCACGTGCTCACCGCGGAGACCAACGACACCGACGCGCTGCTGCCCTTCGTCGAACGGGCCCACGAGGTCCTGCGCTTCGACGGGGTGATCACCTCCTGCGACTACTACCTCCCGACGGCCGCGCGGATCGCGGGGCGCCTGGGGCTCCCCGGCCCCACGCCCGAAGCGGTCGAGAACGCGTGCCGCAAGGACGCGACCCGCCGGGTTCTGGCCGAAGCGGGCCTCCCGGGACCGCGGTTCGCCGTGTGCGCGGACTGGGCCGAGGCCGCCGCCGAGGCACACCGCATCGGCTATCCGCTGGTGCTCAAACCCGTGGACCTGTGCGCGGGGATGTTCGTACGCCGCGCCGACGACGAGGCCGCGCTGGCCGACGCCTACCGCGCGCTCGCCGACTTCCCCGTCAACGCCCGCGGACAGCACCGCGACCCCGTCGTGCTGCTCGAAGAGCTCCTCGACGGCCCGGAGGTGAGCGTCGAGACCGTGTCGTACGACGGGGCCGTGCACGTCATCGGTGTCACCGACAAGAGCGTGGCCGGAGCCCCCGCGTTCATCGAGACCGGCCACATGTTCCCCGCCGCACTGGATCCGGCGGACACCGAAGCCGCCGCGGAGACCGCGCGCCGGGCCCTGAAGGCACTGGGCCTCGACGGGGTCGTCGCCCACACTGAGATCAAACTGACGGCCGAGGGGCCACGCCTGGTCGAGGTCAACCCCCGGCCCGCCGGGAACCGCATCACCGAGCTCGTACGACACGTCACCGGCATCGACCTCGCCGCCGCCTGCGTGGACGTCGCCCTCGGCCGGGAACCGGACCTGCGCCGCCGCGCCACCGGACTGACCAGCGCCGCGATCGGCTTCCTCGTACCCGATGCGGACGGCGTGCTGGAGGCCGTCGACGGCGCCGACGCGGTCCGCGCGGCGGACGGCCTGCTGGAACTCCAGCTCGCCGACCCCGGCAAGACCGTCAAGGCGGCGGGCAGCAACAACGAGTACCTCGGCCATGTCATGGCCGGCGACGCCCTGGGCCCGACCGCCCGGGACCGCGTCGAATCCCTCCTCGCCCAGCTCCGTCCCCGGGTGGTGACCCGATGACCGCCCTCACCGAACCGCCCGTCACGGCCTCCGCGTACGACGAACTCGTCGAACGCGTGCTGACCGGCGCCGTCGGCCCCGACCCGCGCACCCGGCGGATCTCGGTCGCCTTCACCACCCGACAGGCCGTACGGCACGAAGGCCGCGGCTCCGGCTACCGCAACGAGGTGCTGAGCCTGCGCCTCGCGGAAGCGGTGGGGTCCTGCGCCGTCGAGCCGGGAGAGCTGCCCGACGGCGCCGTCGAAGACTGCGTCGGCGCCGACGTCGCCGGGCTCCTGGAACACGAACTGCAGCCGGTCCGGGTCGCCGCCCTCGACGCGTACCTCATGCACGTCCTGCCGCACGGCCCCGAGAACGGTGCACGGCCCTGCCCGCTGCCCGCCGGCACGTCACTGGAGAAGTCCCGCGCCAGGGCCCGGGCCGTGGTGGACCTGGTCGGCGCCGCACCCGGCGCGACCGTGCTCGTCGTGGGCGTGGTCAACTCCCTCCTCGAGGCCCTGCGGGCACGCGGCCTCTCGTACGTCCCCTGCGACCTCAAGGGCGGCACGACCGAGTGGGGCGAACCGGTCCGCGGCGACGCCCTGGCGGAGCTGGAGCGCTGCGACGCCGTCCTCGCCTCCGGCATGACCCTCGGCAACGGCAGCTTCGAGCCGCTGCGCCGGCACGCGCAGCGCCGTGGAATCCCCCTGGTGATGTTCGCGCAGACCGGCAGCGCGGTCCTGCCGCGCCTCATCGGATCGGGCGTCACGGCGGTGTGCGCGGAGCCGTACCCCTTCTTCTGGCTGGACGGCGGACCCGGGGTCGTCCACCGCTACGGAGGCGACCTGTGACGACCACCGCCGTCCTCGGCTCCGCACGCGCCACGGGCAACCGGGAGCTCCTCGCCCTGCTCGGCCGTACGCCGCTCGCCCGCGTGACGGCCGACCTGCCCTGCCCCCAGCCGGGCTTCTGGGCCAAGCTCGAAGGGCACGGCGTCGGCGGAATGAAGGCGCGCGCCGCCGTCTCCATGCTGCTGGGAGCCGAGGAGCGCGGCGAACTGCTGCCCGGCGCACCCGTGGTGGAGTCCACCTCCGGGACCCTCGGCATCGGACTCGCCTTCGCCGGACAGGCCCTCGGCCACCCGGTCGTGCTGGTCGGCGACATCGAGCTGGAGCCCTCGATGCGCCGGCTGTTGCGCGCGTACGGCGCGCGCCTGGAGCTCGTCGACCGTCCGGCGGCCGAGGGCGGCTGGCAGGCCGCCCGGCTAGCCCGGCTGCGCGAACTGCTCGCGCTCCTCCCGGACGCCTACTGGCCCGACCAGTACAACAACCCGGACAACACGGCGGGTTACGCCTCCCTGGCGGCCGAGCTCGCCACCCAGCTCGACCACCTCGACGTCCTGGTGTGCAGCGTCGGAACCGGTGGCCACAGCGCCGGGATCACCGGACCGCTGCGCCGCCACTGGCCCGGCCTGCGGCTCATCGGCGTGGACGCCACCGGCTCCACCATCTTCGGCCAGCCCGCGAGACCCCGCCTGATGCGCGGCCTCGGCAGCAGCATCCATCCGCGCAACGTCGCCTACGACGCCTTCGACGAGGTCCACTGGGTCGGCCCCGCCGAGGCCGCCGACACCTGCCGCCGACTGGCCCGCTCCGCCTTCGTCAGCGGCGGCTGGAGCACCGGCGCCGTCGCCCTCGTCGCCGCCTGGGTCGCCCGCGTCCACCCCGGCGCGGTCGTCGCCACCGTCTTCCCCGACGGCCCGCAGCGCTATCTCGGCAGCGTCTTCGACGACGACTTCACCACCGCCCACGGCATCGACCCGGCCACCGCCGCCACCCGCCCCGTCGAGATCCCGCACGCCCAGGCCGTGGAGGCCACCGGCTGGGCACGCTGCCGCACCGTCACCGACCCGCTCGCCGCACACCCCGAAGAGACACCGTGAAGACCAGTCAGCGCACCGTACGCCTCGAACTCACCGAGCCGCTGCGCATCTCCCGCTCCACGATGGCCGCCCGCGAGGCCGTCTGGCTGACCGTCGAGCACGACGGGCAGCACGGCCACGGCGAGGCCGTCACCAGCCTGTACTACGGACTCGACGCCGACACCCTCGGCCGGCTGCTCCACGCGGAATCCCGATGGCTGGCCCGCTTCCCCGACCCCGAGACCGCCCTGGGAGCCCTCCGGGACGGCACCCGCCAAGCCGCCGCCCCGCCGGCCGTGACCGCGGCCGTGGAGTCCGCGCTGCTCGACCTCGTCGGCAAGCGCGCCGGCGTCCCGGTGCACCGGCTCCTGGATCCGGACGCGGCCCCGCCTTCCGCCCCGACCGCCCGCACCATCGGCATCACCGCACCGGAGCGGGCCGGGGCACAGGCGAACCGCCTCGTTCGCGACGGATTCACGGTCCTCAAGGTCAAGGCCGGCGCACCCGACCCGGACGAGGACCTGGCCCGCGTACGGGCCGTCCGCACCGCCGCGCCCCACGCCCGGCTGCTCCTCGACCCGAACGGGGCGTGGACCGTCCGGGAGTCCGAGCGGCTGCTCCCGCTCTTCGCGGAGCTGGGCGTCGAGGCCGTCGAACAGCCCCTGGCACCCGGCGATCCGGAGGCGCTGGCGAAGCTCGCGGAGCGCTCCCCGCTCCCCGTCGTCGCCGACGAGGACGCGGTCGGCCCGGAGGACGCCCGCCGCCTCGCCGGACGCGTCCACGGGATCAACGTCAAGCTCGTCAAGTGCGGCGGCGTCGGTGCCGCCCTCCGCATCGCCGAACTGATCGCGGACACCGGAACCGAGCTGATGCTCGGCTGCCTGACCGCCAGCACCCTCGGCATCGCCCCCGCCGTCCACCTCGCCGACCGCGCCCGCTGGGTCGACCTCGACGGCCACCTGCTGCTCGCCGACGACCCCTGGACGGGCATCGGCGGCGCCGACGGCACCGTACGGTCGAGCCGGCACCCGGGCCTGGGCGTACGCGAACGCGACGCCCAGGAGGCCCGGGCGTGAGGACATGGCACGAGATACGAGGCTTCTCGACGGCCGTCCGGCTCCTCCTCGTCAATCAGCTCGGCGTCAACACCGGCTTCTACCTGCTCGTCCCGTACCTCGCCCTGCACCTGACCGAGGACCTGGGCATGTCGGCCGCCGTCGTCGGCATCGTCCTGGGCCTGCGCAACCTCAGCCAGCAAGGGCTCTTCCTCATCGGCGGCACGGCATCGGACCGGCTCGGAGCGCGCGGCGTCATCATCGCCGGATGCGCCCTGCGCACCGTCGGCTTCGGACTGTTCGCGCTCGGCGACGGACTGCCCGTGCTCCTCGCCGCGTCCGTGCTCAGCGGCCTGGCCGGGGCCCTGTTCAACCCGGCCGTGCGGGCCTGCCTCGCCCTGGAGGCGGGGGAGCGCAAGGCCGAGGCGTTCGCCCTGTTCAACGTCTTCGCGACCACCGGCGCCCTGATCGGACCGCTGCTCGGCAGCGCTCTGCTGCTGGTCGACTTCCGTGCCGCCGCGCTCACCGCCGCCGGGATCTTCGCGGTGCTCACCCTCGCCCAGGCCCTGGTGCTCCCGGCCCGCCACGTCGCGCCGACCGGCAACAGCGTGGTCGCCGACTGGCGCGAGGTGATCGGCAGCCGGGGCTTCCTCGCCTTCGCCCTGGCCATGGTCGGCATGTTCACCCTGGAGAACCAGCTCTACCTGCTGATACCCGACGGCGCCCGGCGGGCCACCGGCTGGGAGGGCGCCGCCGGACTCGTCCTCCTCGTCGGCACCCTCGCCCACCTCGGGTTCCAGCTGCGCATCACCACCGCGCTCAAGGGGCGCGGCAGCAGAGCCCGCTGGATAGGCACCGGCCTCGCACTGATGGGACTGTCCTTCGTACCCCCCATCGCCGTGGCGGGACACGACGGCGCCCCCGACGGCCTCGCGGACGCGACGATGCGAGTGCTGCCCGTCCTGGCCGGCGCCCTCCTGCTCCACCTGGGCCTGATGCTGGCCCAGCCGTTCGTGATGGAACTGATCCCCGGCTTCGCCCGGACGGAACTCACCGGCACCTGCTTCGGCCTCTTCTACGTCGTCTCCGGCATCGCCGCCGCCGTCGGCAACACGCTCGTCGGCTGGGCCATGGACGCCGGTGACCGCGCGGACGCGCCGTGGCTGCCCTGGGCATGCTGCCTGACCCTCGGACTCGCCTCCGCCACCGGCGTCGCCCGGCTCCACCGCCGCCGCCTCCTGCCCGTCCGCCCCGCCGCCCCGGCGACCGCATGAGGAGCACGCCACCCGTGACCCCCACCACCGCCAACCTGCTCACCGACAACCCGGCGCTGTACGAGGCGCGCTTCCCCGACCCCGACCGGCTCGCCGGGCGCTGGGCCGAGGACTGCCTGCGCCGGTACGGCCCACCCGGCCCCCGCGTCCTGGACACCGGCTGCGGCACCGGCCGGGACGCCGCGCACCTGCACCGCGCCGGCCGCACGGTCACCGGCGCCGACCTGTCCGACGCGATGCTGGCGTACGCCCGCGAGAAGCACCCGGGCCCCGCCTACGTCCGGGCCGACCTGCACGGCTTCGACCTGGGGCGGCGGACCTTCGACGCGGTGGTGTGCCTGGACAGCGCCCTGCTGTACTGCCACACGAACGACCAGCTCGACGGCTTCCTGACATCCTGCCGCCGGTCCCTCGCCCCCGGCGGCCTGCTCGTCGCCGAGATGCGCAACGGCGCCTTCTTCCTCGGGCGTACGGAACTCCTCGACGCCCCGACCGTCAACGGTTTCACCTGGCAGGGCACCGCCTACCGCTCCACCACCACCCTGTCCGTGGACCGGACGGCCCAACTGCTGCGCCGCACCCGGGTGTGGACCGCGGACGACGGCTCCCCGCCGGTCGAGCAGCGCTCCGCGTGGCGCCTGCTCTTCCCCCAGGAACTGCGCCACGTCCTCGCGGCCCACGGCTTCGAGGTGCTCGCCCTGTACGACGGACCGGGCCCGCGCACCGATCCGCCGTGGCGGGAGGGCGATCCGCCCGCCGTGACGGCCGACGGCGACCGGCTGCACCTGGTCGCCCGCCTCACCGCCACACCCCACCCCTGAGTCCCACGCGCCCCAACGGCTCGTACGACAGCAAGGAACACCGCCATGAACGACTCTCCCGCGCACGACGTCTCCGTGGACGACCGCCGCTTCCCCGGTCTGCGCCGCCGGGGCTTCCTCGCCGTCGCCGGAGGCGCTGCCGGCCTCGGCGCCCTCGCACTGGCCGGCTGCGCCGGCCCGGGACCGGCCGCCGACACCGCCAAGGCCGGTGGCAAGCCCCGGCGCGGCGGACGCCTGCGCGCCGCCTTCGCCGGCGGCGGCGCGAGCGAGACCCTCGACCCGCACCTCGCCAACCTCTTCGCCGACGCGGCCCGCGCCAAGGCCCTCTTCGACAAGCTCGCCGACCACGGCCCCGACCTGTCCGCCCGGCCGCGCCTCGCCGCGAGATGGGAGCCCGGCACCGGCCTGGACCGCTGGAAGGTCACGCTGCGCGAGGCCGGATTCCACAACGGCAAGCCGGTCACCGCCGAGGACGTCCTGTACAGCTACCGGCGCATCACCGACCCGAAGAAGGCGTTCCGCGCCAAGGCGTCCCTGGAACCCATCGACCTCCAGGCCAGCCGCGCGCTGGACGAGCGGACCGTCGAGTTCGTCCTCAAGCGCCCCACCGCGGAGTTCCCCAACGTGCTCGCCGCGTTCGGCGCGTACATCGTGCCCGAGGGCGAGCAGGACTTCGACGGGAAGCCGGTCGGCAGCGGCCCCTTCCGCTTCGTCTCCTTCGCCCCCGGGAAGTCCGCCGTCTTCAGGCGGAACGAGGACTACTGGGACGGTGCCCCGTACCTGGACGAGCTGGAGTTCATCGTCGCCAACGAGGAGTCCGCCCGCGTCAACGCCCTCCTCGGCGGCCAGATCGAGTACGCCCACGAGCTCGACCCCACCACCGGCCGCGCCCACGAGGGCAAGGGCCGGATCGAGATCATCCGGCTCCGCAACAGCGCCATGCAGGCGTTCGCGATGAAGACCGACCGCCCGCCGTTCGACGACAAGCGGGTACGGGAGGCGTTCTTCCTGATCGCCGACCGGAAGGAACTGGTCGCCGGCGCCCTGTCCGGCGCCGGCGAGATCGGCAACGACCTGTTCGGCAAGGGCTACGAGTACTACGCCGCGAGCCTGCCCCAGCGGGAACAGGACCTCGACCGGGCCAAGGCGCTGCTCAAGCAGGCCGGCGCCGAGGGCCTGAAGGTCACCCTCGACACCTCGCCCGTCGCCGCCGGGTTCACCGAGGCCGCCACCATCTTCCGCGACCAGGCCGCCAAGGCCGGCGTCACCGTCACCGTCAGGACCGGCAGCAAGGACAGCTACTGGAAGGACGTCCTCGACTCCGGCACCCTCTGCTCCTACCGCTCCGGCGCCATGCCCATCGAGGCCCACATCTCCCAGCGCCTGCTCACCGGATCGACCACCAACGCCACCAAGTGGCACCACAAGGACTTCGACGCCCTTTACGAGCAGGCGCAGTCCACCAAGGACAAGGCCGCCCGCACCGCCGTCTACGAGCGCATGCAGCGCCGCCTGCACGCCGAAGGCGGCTTCCTGGTCTGGGGCTTCGCCGACTGGATCCTCGGCACCGCCCGTAACGTCCGGGGCGTCGAAGCCGAGGCGCCGGCCAACTCCCTCGACTGGGCACGCTTCGACAAGGTGTGGCTCGCGTGACCGGACTCCGGTCCTGGATCGCCCGGCGGCTGCTGCTCGGTGCGGCGCAGACGGCAGCCGTCGTGCTGCTCGTCTTCGCCCTCACCGAGGCGCTGCCGGGCGACGCCGCCGTCGCCCTCGCCGGCGACCAGCCCGACCCGCAGCGCATCGCTGCCATCCGCGACGCGATGGACCTCGACCGGCCCGCGCACGAACGGCTGGCGGACTGGGCCGCCGGGCTGCCGCACGGAGACCTCGGCACCTCCCTGGCCTCCGGCCGGCCCGTCAGCGCGTACATCACCGACGGCTTCGGCCCCACCCTGCTGCTGGCCGCCCTGACGGTCACGCTCCTCGTCCCGATCGGCGTCGGCCTCGGAGTCCTCGCCGCCCGTCACGAGGGACGGTTCACGGACCGCCTGGTCAGCTCGGTGACGCTCGGGGCGTACGCCGTGCCCGAGTTCGCCTTCGGCGTGCTCCTCGTCACCGTCCTCGCCCTGCGCCTGGGCTGGCTCCCGCCGACCGCCGTCGGCTACGGCACCGACCTCCTGGCCCACCCCGCCGCGCTGGTGATCCCCGTCCTGGTCCTGCTCTCGCGCCCGGTGTGCTCCCTCGCCCGGCTGGTGCGCGCCGGCATGATCGACGCGCTGGCCTCGCCGTACGCGGCATACGCCCGCCGCTACGGCGTCCCCGGCATCCGCGTCCGCTACGGACACGCCCTCCCCAACGCCATCGCCCCCGCCACCCAGCAACTGGCCCGCACCATCGACTGGCTGCTGTGCGGCGTCATCGTCGTGGAAGCGCTGTACGTGATCCCCGGCCTCGGCACCGTCCTGATGAACGCCGTCGCCGAACGGGACGTGCCCGTCGTCCAGGGCCTCGCCGTCGTCTTCGGCGTCACCACCGTCGTGCTCAACCTCGGCGCCGACCTGGTCGCGCGCCGCTTCGCCCCCCGGACGGAGGCGGCCGCGTGAGGTCCCGTTTCGCGCTCGGCGCCGTCATCGTCGGGGTACCCCTCGCCCTGGCCCTCCTCGGGCCGCTGCTCGTGGGCGAACCCGGGCCCCGTAGCGCCTCGTTCACGCTCGGCGGCGGGCATCGGCTCGGTACCGACTTCGTCGGCCGGGACGTCTGGGACCAAGTCCTGCTGGGAGGGCGGTCGGTGGTGCTCGTGGCACTGGCCGCGACCGCCGTGGCCTACCTGATCGCGTTCCCCCTCGGGGTCATCAGCGCCCTCACCCACCGGGCCTGGCTCGAAGAGCTGCTGATGCGACCGTTGGACGTGCTGCTCGCCGTGCCGTCCCTGCTGATGATCCTGCTCGTCGCCGCCGTCCTCACCCCCGGCGCCGCCGGCCTCGCCCTCCTCGTGGCCCTCGTCAACATCCCCGACGCCGCCCGCATCGTCCGGGCCGCCGCGGCCGAGGCCGCATCGCGCCCGGCGGTCGAGGCACTGCGGATGCAGGGGGAGACCTGGTGGCGTACGGCCGTCGGCTACGTCGGCCGGTCCCTCACCCGCACGCTCGCCGCCGACGCGGGCGTACGACTGACCGGAGTGCTGTACCTCGTCGCCACCGCGGCGTTCCTCGGCGTCGGCGTCGAGCCGGACGCCGCCGACTGGGCGGTGATGGTGGACAGCAACCGCACCGGGCTGTTCGTCCAACCCTGGGCCGTGGTGGTGCCCGCCCTGCTCGTCGTCGCCCTGACCATGGGCGCCAATCTGCTCGTGGACGCCGGACTGGAGAAGAGGAAGCGGACGTGAACGCCGTGAACGCGGTCGCGGAGATCAAGGACCTGCGCGTGGAGGTCGACGGCCGGGCGATCGTCGACGGGGTCGACCTCAGGGTGCTTCCCGGCACGATCACCGCGCTCGTGGGTGCCTCCGGCAGCGGCAAGACGACCACAGGCCTCGCCCTGCTCGGCGAGTACCCCGCCGGCGCACGCGTGTCCGGCCACGTGCGCGCACCGGACGGCCTGGTCGGCTACATCCCCCAGCACCCGGCGGCGGTCCTCAATCCCGCCCGCCGCATCGGCGCCCTGCTGGGGGACATCGCCCGCGCACAGGTACGGCACCTGCCGAGGCGAAGCCGCGGGGCCGCCGTCCGCGAGCGCGTCCTGCGGGCCCTGTCACTGGCCCAGCTCCCCGACGCCGAGGAGATGCTCCGGCGCCACCCCCACCAGCTGTCGGGCGGCCAGCAACAACGCGTCGTCCTCGCGCAGGCGCTGCTGCTCGGCGCCGAGGTGGTCGTGGCCGACGAGCCGACCACGGGCCAGGACGCGCTGACGAAACGGAGCATCGTCGACCAGCTCGCCGCCGTGGCCCGGGAGGGGATCGCCGTCGTCCTGCTCAGCCACGACCTGGACGTCGTCCGCGCACTCGCCGACGAGGTCCTGGTCATGCGGAACGGGCACGTGGTGGAATCCGCGCCGGCCGAGCGTCTGTGGCGCGCACCACGGCATCCCTGGACGGTCGAGCTCCTGGCATCCGAATCCGCCACCACCCGTGTCGAACCGGCAGCCGAGGGCGACCCGGTCCTCCGGACCGGCCCCCTCACCGCCCGCCACGGCCGGACAGCGGTGCTCCGCGTACCCGGACTCACCGTCCACGCGGGCGAATGCCTGGCCGTCGTCGGCCGCTCAGGCAGCGGAAAGACGACCCTGGCCCGCTGCCTGGCCGGCCTGCACCGGCACCACGACGGCGAGATCCTCCTCGACGGCGCCCCGCTCCCGCGCAGCCTGCGAGACCGCACACGGCACCAGCTCGCCGCGGTCCAGTACGTCTTCCAGGACGCCAGGGCCGCGTTCGACGAACACCGCCCGGTCCTCCACCAGGTGGCCCGCACGGCGGTACGGCTGCGCGGAGCGGCCGAGCCGGACGCCCTGACCGAAGCGCTCACCACTCTCGCGGGCCTCGGCCTGACCGACGACCTCGTACGCCGTCCCCCCGGCGGGCTGTCCGGCGGCGAACTCCAGCGCGCCGCGCTGGCCCGGGCCCTGCTGGCCCGGCCCCGCGTGCTGATCTGCGACGAGATCACCTCCGGCCTCGACACGGTCACCCGGCGGGGAATCCTCGACACGCTCGCCGGACTCGTACGCGACCGGGGCGACCTGTCCCTGGTGCTGATCACACACGACCTGGCGACAGCCGCGCTGGCCACCCGCATCGCCGTACTGGAGGCCGGCACCCTCGTCGAAGAGGGACCGGCACACCGCCTCTTCACGGCTCCGCGGCACCCGTTCACCGCACGGCTGATGGAGATCGCCACGGGGCGACCGACGGACCCTGCCGCCACCCCCTCCGAGGCCGGGACACGGGGGAGGGGCGCCAGGCTGTAGCCGAAGGACATCCGATCGGCTGCGCAGGCGCTGACGTCCGAGCGACTGACCGAGCGCGGAGGCGTCGTCGACCAGTCCCTCGCCTTCGAGGATGGTCAGCAGTCGGTGCGGCAGGCCCGGCCGGCGGCCCACGGAGGTGGTGGCGACCGCGTCGGCCGGCCCCTTTCTGCGAGCTGCGCGTCAGGCTGTGCCGTCTTCGGACGGGATCGAGGAGGACGGCTCCACCAGCTGACCGACAGATGAAGAAGCGCGCTCCAGCTCGGCGCGGAAGGCGCCTCGCGACTCGAAGTCGCTCCACGAGCTGCGGGCTCCTCCCGCTCCTTCGGTCGCTCAGCTTCTGCAATTCCCCTGTCCCGGGGCGGAGTCGGTCGACGAACGAACTCTCCACGGCCTTGTGAACCATATTGAAAAGACATGTGACATGTGCCATTTTACTGCGCAGCCCGTCACGGACGGGTTCCCAACTTCCCTCCCAGGAGTGAACCTTGCGCGCCATGGCCATCGCCACCGCCCTGTTCGTAGCCGCCGTCGCGGCCGCTCCCGCCCAAGCCACCCAGGCCGGCCCGGCAGACCCCAAGCCGGAACACGTCTTCGCGGACCCGGCCCAGCGCCCGGCCCACGGCAACGCCAAAAACACTCCCGGCGCGACCGCCGGCGGCGGGCTGGAGTCCCGCATCCTCCCGATCGTCCACGACTGCAGCCCGTCGCTGCGCATACGGGCCCAGGAGATGACCGCCGCCCAACTGGCGGCGACCTGCGCGAGCCTGGCCGGCCAGGACGCCTACTTCCACGGCGTGGTCAAGGACTCGGGGCCGGTCGCGAACGACTACAACACCACCCTGGAAGTCGACGTCTTCGACTCGAGCGCCGACTACAAGGCCTACGCGAGGAAGATCTACGGCATCGACACCAACAACGGCGGCATGTACCTGGAGGGAGACCCCTCCAGAACGGGCAACCAGCCCCGGTTCATCTGCTACGAGCGGACCGACGTGAGCCCCGGCTGGCAGATCTGGAACCTCAACCACGAGTACACCCACTACCTCGACGGCCGTTACGACCTGTACGGCGACTTCAACGCCAGCCAGACCACCCCCACCGTGTGGTGGGGCGAGGGCATCGCGGAGTACGTCTCCTACTCCTACCGCGGGATCCCCTACGCCAACGCGCTGGCCGAGGCCGGCAAGCACACGTACTCCCTGCGCACGCTGTTCGACACCACCTACGCCAACAGCGACGTCAACCGCACCTACAACTGGGGCTACCTCGCCGCCCGCTACATGGTCGAGCGCCACCCCGCCGACGTCGCCACCGTGCTCGGCCACTACCGCACCGGAAACTGGACCGCCGCCCGTGCCTTCCTCACCTCGCTGGACTACGAGGCCGACTGGAACGCCTGGCTGACCGCCGTAGCGGCGGGCGCCTGACCCGTACGCCCGACGCCGCCGAACCCTCCGCTGTCACACAACGATCTTGGGCGCACCCTCTTCACGTTCCCGGACACGCCGTCAGATGTGGAACAGCTCGTCTAGGCCCAGGTCCTGGAGATGCCCTGCCTGGGCCGATGGCCCCCTCTCTGTCGGATGGTTGGGCTAGCTTGCTCACGTGGAACAGCTGATCGCCGAGGATCCGGCGCACATAGGCCCGTACCGCCTGATCGCCCGGCTCGGCGCAGGCGGCATGGGGCTCGTCTATCTCGGCCGCTCCGAGGACGGGCGGACCGTCGCGGTGAAGGTCGTGCAGGCCGAGTACGCCGCACAGCCCGACTTCCGCAGGCGGTTCGCACTCGAGGTGGATGCCGCCCAGCGGGTGGGCGGGGCATGGACGGCAGCCGTGCTCGACTCCGACACCGAGGCGCGCGTGCCCTGGGTGGCGACACGGTATGTGCCCGGCCCGTCCCTGCACGATGTCGTGGCCCGCGACTTCGGGCCGCTGCCCGAGGCATCCGTGCGCTTCCTCGCCGAGGGCCTTGCGCACGCGCTGATCGACATCCATGCGGCCGGCCTGATCCACCGAGACCTCAAGCCGTCCAACGTCCTTGTCACTGTGGACGGCCCGCGCGTCATCGACTTCGGCATTGCCCGCGCCCTGGAGACCCTCGCCGAGGGCCCACTGACCCGCACCGGCGCGGTGATCGGATCCCCGGGCTTCATGTCCCCGGAGCAGGTACGCGGGCAGCGCCTCACCCCCGCGTCCGACGTCTTCTGCCTGGGCTCGGTCCTCGCCTTCGCCGCGACCGGACGTTCGCCCTTCGGCACCGTCGACAGCGGGCTGCATTCGCTGATGTTCCGTGTCGCCGAAGAAGAACCCGACCTCGTCGGCGTACCGGAGGCCCTGCTGCCGCTCGTACGCGAGTGCCTGCGCAAGGACCCGTCCGCCAGGCCCACCCCGCAGGACCTGGCCGCCCGGACCGCCATCGGATCTTCCACCACCTGGCTTCCGGGTGAGGTCCTCGCTCAACTCGGCCGCAGCTCGGCCCAGTTGCTGGACTTCGCCCCGGCGCGGCCGCAGCCGCTTCCGGCGGCGCCTGCGCAGGCCCCTGCGCACGCCCAGGCGGCCACGCCGACTCCGACCGCCACGCCCACCGCCACGCCTACGTCACTGAACCCCCACCCGGCCCTCCAGGCTCTCCCGCCTCCCTCGCCCGGGGGCTTCCCGTACGACGCGCCCACCCAGGGGGTCGACGGGGCCGGCCGACCGCCGACTCCCCGTCGCCGACCGGCCGCTGTCGTCGCCGCGGCTGCCGCCGCAGTCGTGCTCATCGGGGGTGGGCTGGTCGCCCTCAACCTCTGGAGGGGCGCCAACTCCGGCGACGACGGCGGCGGCGGGAGTACGTCCAAGGCCCTGCCGGACGGCTTCGCCGGCGCCTGGGTGGGTGTTCAGGAGACCGATGTCGAGGACACGGCCACAGGCACCCGGGCGTCGTTGCTCACCCGGCTGACGTTCGACAAGGGCGCCCGTGTCGATCAGAAGGCCGAGTACGCCGTGCTGGGCCTCGGCCGCCTGTGCGTCTACAGCCCCACCGTGACCTCGGCAACCGACGGCAAGGAGCAGGGCGCCACCGCGAGCGAGGTGAGCGTGAGCGCTTCCACCTTGAAGCGCGCCGAGCCGATGAGCGAGTCCGGGAAGTGCGAACAGCAGCAGCCTGCCATGACCCTCAAGAACCCGGCCGACGGCAAGGTCGCCGTGACCAGTGGCAACACGAAGAGCACCTTCCTCAAGGACGGGGTGGAAGACCCGAAGGTGAAGTCGCTCGACACGTTCAACGGACAGTGGTACTACGATCCACCGGACGCCACGGACTACGAGTTGGTCGCGGTGGTGGTCGGGCATGGTCCTGGTCCGCGCGGCGTGCAGATCAGTATCCAGCCGGGCGGGACACCGGTGAGGATGTGTGTCTACTTGGCGCAGGCGTTCACCGTGCTGGAGGCCCAAGGGAGCGAGGAGCCGAAGAACTTGTCCACCACGCCGGGGCAGCTTCAGGCCGACCTGTCCGGCAAGGGCTGTGCTCAGGACGGCCCGCTCTTCGACATCAACCGCACCAAGAGCAGCAGGGACCTGAGCTTCTCCCTGCGCTCCCCGGGCAAGAACGAGCTGCTGGAGACCGGGAAGCTGCGATCCAACGGATAGGGGACGTCACCGGCAACCAGGCCGGACCCATGGAGATGTCCGGGGCGGACCGTAGTGTGCGGCCGTGGGCGGCCTCACGATCCTGAGCTTCCCGCGCTGCTCTTGCGTACCGAACGAGACTCTCTGCTACCGCTGTTGAGGGCGAAGCCCGACGCGTATCCCGGACCTGCCCCCGGGCGACCGGACCCCGGCCCGCTTCATCGGCGACGCCACCACCTTGGTCCGCCTGAGCGCAGGCCGCCCCGTGATCGGGGTCCGCTACGAACTCGCGGGCACGAAAGCTACGCCTGGGCCGGCCGCCGGCTCGACGCCGAGTGACCGCGCTGCTCGGCGCGCGCCGGAACCGCCGACCGGCAACAGGGTCGACGTTGCCTGCTACGGCACTGGTGATCCGGGCTGCTCCAGACGCGCCACACGCCTGGTGTGTCCCTTCGAACCTGCTGAGTGCGGGTGGCGGCCCGCCGAAGAGCACGTGGTCTTCGACAGGCCGCACCGAGAGGAAGGGGCGTCAGGCCCAGTTCTGGTGCACGTAGTAGAGGTTGCGTTCGTTTCCGGAGCCGACCGTGAACGCGTGGAGGAGGCCGTCGCGGTCGGCCGGGAGGTCACGCCGGCCACCGCGGCGCCGGCGTGGTGCGTCCAGTCGCCCCAGGTGCCGTTCCTGTTCTGCCCGCGGCTCCACAGGGAGTTCGACGCCCCCTGGACGAACACGCGGATGCGGTTGTCCGCCTCCAGGACCGGAGCCGGCTCCGCGTACACGGTGCCTTTTCGGCACGGGGGTGCCGCAGTCCCGGCTCGCACCCGGACCGGGGCCAGCACAACCGGGACCCGTGCCGGCGGCGTCAAAGGGGACGTCTCGGAGACGGGGACCGCGGTCATGGTCGGCGCCCCCGGCACCTCACAAACGCTACGACGCGGAGCGAAACTGCAGGTCAAGGGCCGGTATCGATCCCTGAAAGGCCATTGACCCGCCCGGCCTACCAGGAAGTAACCTCTGGTCGCGCCGCCCCCCACCGAGCCGACCACCCAGAGGTACGCCTTGAAGAAGTACGTGCTCGCCGCCCTCGCAGGCGCCCTGCTCGCGCTCACGTCCGCGGCTCCGGGACACGCTGCCGGAACAACCACCTTCGGACCGTCCAGCAACCCCATCCTGTTCGTCCACGGATACAGCTCGTCGGGCTCCTACTGGAACACCATGGCCGACGACTTCCGAGCCGACGGCTGGCCCTCGTCCCACCTGGACCAGTGGAGCTACGACTGGCGCCAGTCCAACGCCACCACCGCCCAGCAACTGGCCACCGAGGTGGACCGCCTGCTCGCGGCCACCGGCGCGTCCAAGGTCGACATCGTCAGCCACTCCATGGGCGGGCTCTCCAGCCGCTACTACGCCAAGAACCTGGGCGGCAGCGGAAAGATCGACGCCTGGGTCTCGCTGGCCGGTCCCAACCACGGCACCGACTGGGCCAACGGCTGCGCCTACACCTCCTGCCTCGAGATGCGCATCGGCTCCACCTTCCTCACATCGCTGAACGCCGGCGACGAGACCCCGGGCAATTCCCGCTACGGCACCTGGTGGTCGCCCTGCGACACGATCATCAACCCCGACAGCAGTGTCTCCCTGAGCGGCGCGAAGAACATCCAGACCGCCTGCCTCAGTCACACCGCCATCGGTTCGGATCCGACCGTCTACGGGCAGGTGCGCGACTTCGTCAACGCCTGACGCGCCGCACGTCGCCAGGGGCGGGCGAAAGCCGCCCCGCCCGGGATCCCTGGCAGGCGCTCAGGTGGCCGCGCCCCGGTCGGTCTTCTGCCGATCGGGACGCGCGGTGACCGCCACCGGAAAGGCCGCGGCGTCCTGATCGTGAGGCGCACGCCTCACGACGGGCGGCCGTCCGTTCCGCCGCTTCGGAGTCCCGCGCCGAAGGAGCGGACGCCCCGCGTCAGGGCCGGAGTCCGACGCGGGCGAGGGCGATCGTGCTGAGGTCGGTGATGGCTTGCCGGTCCCCCCGACGCCAGGCGTCGGCCCATCCGCCTGGCGGGGCCGGGAGTTCGGCGAGTGCGCCCGGAGGGCCGGTGAGGGCGCGCAGGGCGAGCAGGTCTGCGCCTCCGGGAGCCTCCGCGAGACGGCGCAGGGTGCTGCTGCGCCGGATCCAGAGCAGACGCGGCGGGAGCCACAGCAGCAGGACGAAGACCACCAGGACGAGGACGAGAACCGTCGTGACCACGTCGGCGACCTGGCCGACGGTCTCCTGGAACGACACTCCCGCGTCGGCGAAGCCGGAGCCGGCGTCGGCCGCGGACTGGAGCGGCTTCTTCAGGATGTCGCCGATGAGCGGCACGTCCGATGCCGCGTCTCCCGCGTTGCCGAGTTCTTCGGCGAGGCCGTCGCCGGCGCTCTCCACCTTGCGCCCCGGTTCGGCCAGCAGCAGGATCGCCTTGCGGACGGCGAAGGCCGCCCACACGGCGGCGGCGATCAGAGCCACGGCGATCAGGTCCACGAGCACCTGACGGTTTCGGCGTGCGGGTGTCTGGGCGTAGAAGCGCAACCAAGAGCTCCTGTTCGAGTCCGGGCGTCGAGGAGGTCCGGCCGCGACCCGGCCGACCGGCCGTCGGACTCCACTGTCCCACCGCGCCTCATCGGCGAACCTGCAAGACACGACCCCTGATCGAGCTGTCCGCCACCGAGCTCCACCGGCTGCTCGCCGGTGTCGCACACGACCTGGCCGACCTCCTCGCGCCGGCAGCAAGGCCCCCAGGGTGAAAAGGCGCACCCAGCCGGGTGAGTCCGGGCCGCCATCCTGTCGCGCGGGGGGCTCCGGCGACTAGACACCATGGATGTGATCAAGGAATCGCCCGCCCGGACGCGCCGTCGGCCGCGTCAGCCCGTAGGGTTGCCGGCCACCGCCGTGGTCCTGGCCTGCGCGGTCCTGACGGGCTGTACAGCGCAGGCTTCGAAAGCCGCCCCGGATCCGGACGAGTTGATCAAGGCCGCCACCCAACGCCTCACCGACGCCTGCCTGGCCCGCCAGGGACTCGTCCCGCCGCGCGCCGGAAGGGGCCGGCCGCCGGGCACGGACGACCGGAAGGTCGACGCGGCGCTCTTCGGTACGGGCCCGGCCGAACTGTCCCTCCCGCTCCCCACCGGCCACGTCGTACGCGCGCACACCGACGGCTGTCTTGCCGCCGCGCAGCAGCGGCTCTACGGCGACCAGCCCGGGTGGTTCCGCGTCTCGGTCATCGTCAACAACCTCGGGCCCGAGGCCGCCCACACCCACCGCGACCTCACCGAGGTCCGGGCCCGCCACCGCACCGAGATCGCCCGATGGGAGCGGCTGCGTGCCCACGCCCTCGCCGAAGCCACCGCAGTACTCAAGACCCCACCACCGAAGGGAAACCCACCCGCATGAAGCGCTTGACCACCCTCCTCGCCACCGTCTTGATCTCCACCGTCGGAATCCTCGCCACCTCGGCCGCCGCCGAGGCGGCGGACTGCCGCAGCGGTTACTTCTGTGTCTGGACCAACGCCAACTTCGACGGCCTGAAGATCGAGCACAGCGGTGACGACAGCTGGTGGGAGGGCGACATGTTCAAGCAGGACTCCTCCTGGGCCAACCACGGCGTCTCCGGCCCGGGGGTGCCTGACCATGTCAAGGTCTACGAGGGCCGCCAGCACCTCGGCCGGGTCACCCTCTGCCTGGCTCCCGGGCAGGAAGTCGGCTACGACGCCGGCGCCAACGACCAGGGCGGTTCCCACGAGTGGTCCACCGGCTGCTGAAAGCGTTCCCTCCTCGGCGTCCGCCGTCACGGGCTCACCAGCAGGTGGTGGAGGCGTGGGGGAGGGCCATGCAGGGCTGACGGCCGCCGGCCCCGAAGCAGCGAGCCGCAACGGGTCGCAGGGCAGGACCGACCGGCTGCCGGGCGCGCCCCGCCCGCGGACGCCACCCCTCCGCGGTCGGTTCGGTCGGCCGTCTGCCCGGCGGGCGCGGCGCGGGGCTCGGCCTCCGCCGTGCCCGCAACGCGCAGGGGACGTTCCGCCGGGCAGACCGGGCAGACCGGGCAGACCGGGCAGACCGGGCAGCCGTAAGGAGTACCGCCCGGCGTGGTGGGCCGGGCGTCGCGGTGATACGCGTTCAGCCGGCCTTCGAGGTGAAGCCCTTCGCCGCCTCGGAGACGAACGGCTCACGTACGGTACGCATGCCGCCCGGGACGGACTTGTCCGGCTGGAGGATGACGGACTCGCGTGAGGACGGCGCCTTCGGGTCGCTGAAGTCGTGCGTCCCGAACCCGGCGTCGTACGCGTTCAGGCTCAACAGGGCCTTGTCGATGCCCTCCCGGGTGAGATCCTTGGCGTCGCACGCCTTCTTCAGCGCCTCCCCGAAGACGTCGGCCGCCGTCCAGCCGGCCACGATGCCGTTGTCGAGACCGTCGTTCGGGTACGCGGCCTTGTAGTCGGCGACCAGCTTCTTCGCGGCCGGGGTGTCGGCGCCGATCGGGAGGCTCGGAGAGGCGAACCAGTACATCTTCTCCAGCGCCGGTCCGGCCTGGGTGCCCAGCAGTTGAGGGGCGAAGGCGGAGTTGTTGCCGATGATCGGCACCAGGAGCTTCGCCGCCGCCGCGACACCGACCAACGAGGCGGCCTGCCGCGGGCCCGCGCTGATGACGACGGCCTTGACGCCCGCCTGCTTCAACGCCGCCACCTGCGCCGACATGTCGTTGTCGGTGGGCTTGATCTTCTGCTCCACGACCGTCAGCCCCGCCTTCCCGGCCGCGAACTTCGAACCCGCCAGCGCGTTCTCGCCGTAGTCGCCCTCGAAGTAGACGTGGCCCAGCTTGTCGCCCGCCTTCAGTCCCTTCTCCTTCACCAGGAAGTCGACGGCGTTGATCGTCTCGATGTCGTAGGTGGAGCCGAGGACGCGGATGTACGGGGAGCCGAGCAGCGAGGCCGACCAGGCCTGCGGCAGCACCAGCCCCTTGTCCCGGCCGTCGACGCGCTGCTTCACCGCGGCGACGAACGGAGAGCCGATGAACTGCATGTAACCTGCGACCTTCGGCTCCAGCTCGGTGTAGGCGGAGAGCGCCTTCTGCGGGTCGTAGCCGTGGTCGCGGACCGTCAGTTCCAGCTGCCGGCCGCAGATCCCGCCGGCCGCGTTGACCTGCTTCACGTACAGCTGCTGCGCCTGGGTGACGCTCTTGCCGAGCGTAGCGTACACGCCCGTCATGTCGGTGAGCGCACCGACCGCGATGGTCTTGTCGGTGACGCCCGTGCCGGACTTCACCCCGTCCGCTCCGGTGCCCGCCGCGTCGGTGGACTTGGCCTTGGAGCTGCAGCCGACGGCGGTCAGCACGACGAGGGCGGCGGCGAGCGCGGCGGCCGTCGTTCTCGAGGCCTGGCGTCGGTGGGTCATCGTTCCTCCCCAGAGGAGTGCGAGGGTCGGGCGTTTCGCCCGCGGGGCCGGGCGGCGAGCCGGACCAGGCCGCCGGGCAGGAAGAGCACCACCGCGACGACGGCGGCGCCGTAGAGATAGCGGGCGGCTTCCCCCGGTGCGATCCCGCCCGTGCCGGGGGCGGAGACCAGGGGCAGCGCGTCGCTGTACCGGTTGAGGAGCTGCGGCAGCAGGGAGACGAAGACGCCGCCCACCACCGCCCCGGCGACCGAACCGAGACCGCCTATGACGATCATGGCCAGGTATTCGAGGGAGAGGAGCACGCCGAAGTACTCCGGCACGGTGCGCTGGAAGACCAGTGCGAGCAGGACCCCCGCGAGTCCCGCGTACATGGACGACAGGACGAAGACGGCGGCGCGGTAGCGGGCCACGGGGATGCCCATGACGCCGGCGGCGATCCGGTGGTCCCGGATCGCGTTCATGGCTCGGCCGGGGCGGCCGCGGAGGACGCCGCGAGCGAAGAGGACGCCCGCGAGCAGGAGGACGAGACCCAGGTACCAGAGCTTCTCGGCGGAACCGAACGGGACCTGGGCGATCAGCAGTTCGCTGTCGTCGAAGGCGATGCCGAAGAGGTTCAGAGGGGGCACGGCGCGGCCGTTGAAGCCACCGGTGAGGTCGTGGGCGTTGAACAGGACGTGCTGTCCGATGAAGATCAGCGCGAGGGTCGCGATGCCGAGGTAGGCGCCCCGCAGCCGGCCGGCGATGGGGCTGAACAGCCCGCCGGCCGCACCCGCGAGGGCGACGGCGAGGACGGCGGCGAGCCAGCCGGGCAGGCCGAGGCCGGTGAGCCCGTCAGTCCCGTCCCCGGCGAAGGCGCAGTAGCCGTACGCACCGACGGCGAGGAAGAAGGCATGACCCATCGAGAGCTGGCCGGTGGCTCCGGTCAGCAGGTTGATGCCGATGGCGCCGATCGCGGCGGCCATGGCGAAGAGCCCGGCCTGGAGCCAGAACCGGTCCAGGTAGAAGGGGAAGGCGGTGAGGACGAGCCCGCCGACGGCCCACCCGTACACACGGGGCCGGGCGAGGACGGCCGCTCCACGGCGGGGAAGCGCCTCAGACACGGGACAGCTCCTTTGTGCCGAAGAGTCCGGCGGGGCGGAGGAGCAGTACCGCGATCATCACCAGGTACGGGGCGAGATCGCCGATGCCGCGGCCGAGGAAGGTCAGACCGCCCTGGTAGCCGGTGGCGAGGGACTCGGTGACCCCCACGAGGAGGCCTCCGACGAGGGCGCCGGTGGTGGAGTCGAGCCCGCCGAGGATGGCGGCGGGGAAGGCCTTCATCGCGGCGAGGGAGGTGGTCCGTTCCAGGCCCGGGGTCGGGAAGACGGTGAGGAAGAGCGCGGCGACGGCGGCGAGGCCGCCGGCCACCGCCCAGGCGCCGAGCGAGACCCGGCCGAGCCGGATGCCCATGAGGGCGGCGGTCTCCTGGTTCTCGGCCGCGGCGCGCATGGCGACGCCCCAGGAGGTGTGGCGGAAGGCGAGCAGGAAAGCGGTGATGAGCAGTCCGGCGGTGAGGAAGGCCGCGATGCGGGTCTGCGCCAGGGCGATCGGGCCGATGGTGACGACGGCGTCGCCCCACGGGTCGCCGGGCGACAGGATGTCGGTGCCGATGCGGCGGGTCAGTTCGGTGGCCAGCAGGATGTCGACGCCGATGGTGACGATGGCGAGGACGCTCTGGTCGGAGCCTCGGTAGCGGCGCATGACGAGGAACTCGACGGCGGCGCCGACCAGGGCCGCGCCGCCGATCCCGGCCAGCAGCGCCGGCCAGAAACCGATGCTCTCGTGGAGCACGGCGGTCACGTAGCCGCCCGCGAGCAGCAGGGAGGCATGGGCGAAGTTGACGACCTCGGTGGCGCGGAAGATCACCACGAAACCGAGGGCGATGAGAGCGTAGACGGATCCCAACGAGACGCCGTTGAGCAGGAGTTCGACGAAGGTGGTCACCCGGTGGTCTCCTCTCCGAGGTAGGCGCGGACGACCGCGGGGTCGTTCTGGACGTCGCCGGGAGCGCCGTCGGCGATCCGGCGGCCGAAGTCGAGGACGGTGACGGCGTCGGCCAGCCGCATCACCACTCCCATGTCGTGCTCGACGAGGACGACGGAGATACCGAGGCTGTCGCGGACACCGGCGATGACGGCGGCGGTACGGCGGCGCTCGTCGGCGGTCATCCCGGCCACGGGTTCGTCGAGGAGCAGCAGCGTGGGCTCCATGCAGAGGGCGCGCGCCAGTTCGGCGAGCTTCTGCTGCCCGTACGGGAGGGATCCGGCGGGCTGTGCGAGCTGCTTCTCCAGGCCGACGAAGGCGGCGATCTCGCGGACACGGGCGCGGTGGCGGGCTTCCTCGCGGGCGGCGGAGGGCAACCGGAGCCCGGCGGCGAGGAAGCCGGTGCGGGTGAGCCGGTGGCGCCCGAGCATCAGGCTGTCCTCGACGGTGGCGCGGGGCGGGAGCGCGAGGTTCTGGAAGATGCGGGCGACGCCGAGTCCGGCGATCTCGTGCGGAGGCAGGGAGGTGAGTTCGTGCGGGCCGAACCGGACGCTTCCCGAGGTCGCCCGGTAGACGCCGGAGAGCACGTTGAAGCAGGTGGACTTGCCGGCTCCGTTGGGTCCGATGACGGCGTGCACGGTGCCGGGACGGACGGTGAACGAGACCGCGTCGAGGGCGGTGAGCCCCGCGAAGCGGACGGTGACGTCACGGACGTCGAGAGCGGGGACGGAGGCGTGGGCCTTCGCGGGGGCGGGCCTTTCCGGGGCGTGGGCCTTCGCGGGGACGGGCCTTTCCGGGACGGGGGCCTCCGCGGACCGGGCGTCCGCCGCAGTGTCCTTGCCGGGCGCGGCGGGCGGCTTCGCGGGACCACAGGGGTCCGGGTCCCGGGGGGCGGGCTCACTCATCGGATCTCCTCCCATCGGGCGAGGACGGGGTGCGCGACGGCGGCGTCCGACGCGTCCGCGGCCGCGGCCTCGTCGACGACGCCCAGATAGCGCCGCCGTACCTCGTCGGAGGCGGCGAGTTCGGCGGCCGGGCCGGAGAGGGAGACCTCGCCGACCTCCAGGACGTACGCCCGGTCGGCGAGCCGCAGCGCGAGCGCCGCGTTCTGCTCGACGAGGAGGACGGCGGTGCCCTGGGCGTTGATCTCGCGGATCGTGTCGGCGATCCGGGCCGCCATGAGCGGGGCGAGGCCCAGCGAGGGCTCGTCGAGGAGGAGCAGCTTCGGCGAGGCCATCAGCGCGCGTCCGACGGCGAGCATCTGCTGTTCACCGCCGGACAGCAGTCCGGCGCGCTGGTGGGACCGGTCGGCGAGCACGGGGAAGAGTTCGTGGACCCGTCGCAGGGCCGACGCCTTCGCCCTCCGGTCTCCCCGCGCGCCGAGCGCCCCCGCCCGCAGGTTGTCCTCCACGGTCATCCGGGCGAAGACCTGCCGCCCCTCCGGCACCTGGGAGACCCCGGCGGCGACGACCCGGTCCGGCGCGAGCCCGCCGATCGGCCGCCCGCCGAAGACGACGGTGCCGGAGGTGACGGTCCCGCCGTGGAACGACAGTGTGCGCGAGACGGCCCTCAGCAGAGTGGACTTCCCCGCACCGTTGCCGCCGAGAACGGTGACGACGGCGCCCTCCGGCACGGTGAGCGACACCCGCCTCAGGGCGCGTACCGGTCCGTATCCCGCCGACAGGTCCGTGACCTCGAGGGCGAGTCCGGTCCCTCCCATGGTTCCCCTTCCGTGGCCTGTTCAGTGGCGCTCACCCCAGCACCGCGGTGGCCGCCCGTCCACGTGCGGCGGCCGAAACGCTGCCGGTGACCAGCGGGCGCCGGTACGGGTTGTGCACGCGCACAACACCGCGTGTCAGGGGCCTGTCGGGAAGAGGGGCGGGGTGGCATCCTCCGGGCATGGGACGGCGCAGACCACGGACCGGCGATGACTGGAAGCTGCTGGCCGAGGCGTGTACGGCGCTTCTGGAGCGGCTGCCCGAGCTGGTGGACGAGCACCTGAGGGAACTCCACGAGCACGAACCGGCGTACGGCCGGATCGTGCCGCACGACCAGCACTGGCGTGAGGCCCACGAGGCGCTGCGGATCGGGATCGAGATGATCTCGGCACCGCGGGATTCACCGCGGCGGGACCTGGAACACGCCGACGAGCTGGGGCGGCGGCGTGCCGAGCAGGGGATGCCGCTGGAACTGCTGGTGCACGCCTACCGGCACGCCGGTCATCTGGTGTGGGAGGCGCTGGTCGAGGACGCGGCGGCGTTCCCGTCGAGGCTGGCGGTGCTGACCCAGTCGGCGACCATGGTCTGGCAGGCGGTGGACGCGCAGGCGGACACCGCGTCGGAGGCGTACCGGGCGACGGAACGGGAGCTGCGGCGGCGTACCGACGAGCAGCTCCAGGCCCTCCTCGACGCACTGCTGCAGGGCCGGTGTTCACCGGAGGTGACCTCGCGGGCGGCGGCCGGCCTGGATCTGCCGGAGCACGGCCGGTACGCGGTGGTGGTGCTGCGGCACGACCGGCGGGAGGCCCCCGAGCCCTTCCACCGGCGGGTGCAGGGGGCGGGTGCGCGGTTCCTGTGGCGGATGGGCGCGGACTGCGAGATCGGGGTGGTGTCGCTGGCGGAGGGCATCGGTCTGGACGCACTGTCCGAACTGCTCGACGGGCGCTGCCCGGGGCCCGGAGGGATCAGCCCGGTGGTGACGGGCCTTGCGGAGCTGGGACGGGCACGCAGGCTCGCGGAGCTGGCTCTGCGAACCAGTCCGCCGGACTCGCGGCAGATCGTCCGGCTGGACCGCCGGATGGCGGGCGCCCTGGTGGTCGGACAACCCGAGTTGGCCGGCCTTCTGGTGACGGACGTCCTGGGCGGTCTGCTGGAACTGGACCCGGCCGACCGCGCGATTCTGCTGGAGACACTCGACGTCTGGCTGGAGTGCGAGGGTTCGGCGGGCCGGGCGGCGGCTCGGCTCTACTGCCACCGCAACACGGTCTTCAACCGGCTGCGCCGCCTGGAGCAGCTGACGTCCCGGTCCTTGTCCCGGCCGAGGGACCTCACGGAGATGACGCTGGCCCTGGACGCCTTCCGCCTGACGGCCTCGTGCTGAACGAGGCGGCGAGGGACCCGCCCGGGCCTCGAAGCAGACGGCGACGACCGGTTCGGCGGCGTTTTCGCCGCCTGCGCCGGGCTGCCGCCGAGCGCGGGTCGGATCAGCCACGGCGACGGCGGGGTGACGGCGGCCGAGGGCCGGACGCTCCCTGGACCCCACCAGGTCACCGGTCGGAGCGGTGGCCGTCCCCCGTGGTACGAGACAGGAGCCCCGAGAGCTCGACGCGGGAGCGGACTCCCAGCCGGGCGAAGACGTTCCGCAGGTGGTGGTCGACCGTGCGGGGGCTCAGCGACAGCCGGTCGGCGATCTCGTGGTTCGTCGCCCCCGCCGCCACCAGCCCGGCGATGCGCTGCTGCTGAGGGGTCAGCTCGCCCGCCGCGCCGGGGACAGCCCTCCTGCCCACCGCGCCTCCGGTCGCCCGCAGTTCGGCCCGCGCCTGGTCGGCCCACACCCCGGCCGCCGCGCGCTCGAAGGTGACCAGCGCGTCGCTGAGCGGGCCCCGGGCCTCGACCAGGCGCCTGCGGCGGCGCAGCCACTTGCCGTACGCGAGGAGGGTCCGGGCCCGTTCGAAGTCGTTGCCGCTCTCCTCGTGGTGCCGCACCGCCTCCCGGTACCAGTCCGCCGATTCGCCTCCTCCGGCCAACAACGCCCGGCAGCGGGCCAGTTGGGCGGGCGCCTGGGGGTCGAGGCCGAGCCCGGCCCAGACCGCGAACTCCTCGGCCGCCGTACAGGCGTCGGCCTCCCGGCCTGCCGCGCAGGCGGCCTCGACGAAGCAGGGCACGACGAGCATCCGCAGGGCGAAGTGACCGCCGCGCGGCCCCCTCCCGACGAGGGGGGCGAGACGCGCCGCGGCCTGCGCGGCGAGCCCGCCCGCCAGTTCGGCCCGGGCGATCGACCACTCGGCGAGCGTCGTCGCCTGGACGAGGCCGTGCGCCCGGGCTGTCCCGAGCGCACGGCCCGCGTGCTCCACGACGGCCGGGGCGTCGCCCCGGACGGAGGCCGCCAGGGCGAGGACCGCGTGCTGGTGGGCGGCCGCGTTGCGCTGCCCTGTGAACTCCGCCGTACGGAGTCCCTCCCTGGCGTGCGCGGCGGCACGCTCGTGCTGTCCGGCCCGCAACTCGGCGTAGGCCAGGTGCTCCAGGACCCGGGGCAGCAGTGCGGTCCCGGCCGTGGCGCGCACCGTGGCCAGGGCACGGGTATGCACGCGTACGGCGGCGGGCGCGTCCCCCAGGACCAAGGCGGCGGCGCCCGCCCGCAACAGGCGGCGCGGCTCGTCGGACGCCCCGTCGCGGGTCACGACCCGGGCCAGCGGCGCACGCGCCTCCTCCAGCCGCACCGCGAGCGCAGCGCACATTCCGTCGCGGAAGTCCCGTTCCACCGTGTCGGCGTCGGCGAAGGGTCCGGTGCGTTCGCCGCCGAAGCCGCCCCCGCCGAGAGCGGTCGCGCAGGCCTCCGGGTCCCCGGCCGCCCACGCCGCCTCCATGGCGAGGAACCGCGCGTCCGAGGCCTCCTCGGGTGCCCCCTTGCGCAGCAGCGAGGCGGCGAGGAGCAGCACCTGATGGGCGTCCCCGACCGGACCGTCGCCCAGTCCGGCCAGTCCGCGGGCGAGTTCGGCCCTTCCCCGCACCACACCGGGCAGCCCCCGTGCGTCCTCCGGCGCCCGGACCTCGCCGGTCGGCTCGCCCACGCCCCCTGGCGCCCGGAACCGATCGGACCGGTGGCCGGCGCCGCGGGCCGGCTCGGCTTCTGCCGGGACTCCGGGAGCGTTGGCCGGCTCGACTTCCGCCGGGGCTCCGGGAGCGCTGGGCGGCTCGGCTTCCGCCGGAGCCCCGGGAGGACGGGGCGGTGCGGTGGGCAGCCCGGCACCGGGTCGGGCTCCGGTGGGAGGGACGAAGAGGGCGTACAGCTCCCGGCGCCGAGACGGCGGTACGGTACCCAGGACCGCGCGCCGCAGGAAGGGGTCGTCGAACCGGAGTGCCTCCCGGGTCCCGCGCAGGAGCCCGTCGGCGACCAGCCGGTCGAGCGCCTCGGGCGACGCGCGCACGGCGCGGGCCACCGCCAGGACCGAGTCCGCGCGGACCGGGCGTACGACGTCAGGCCCCCCGGCCGCAGGGTCCGGCCGCCCGGTGTCGGGACGCGGCTCCCCGGCGACGGCCACCAGGGTCAGCACCCGCCCGCACTCCGCCGGCAGGGAGTCGAGGAGCCCTCGGTACACCTCGGACAGCGAGGCGTCGTCGGTGACCGGACCCGAGGTGCCGTCTCCGCCCTCCGGCTCGGCCGAGACACGGGCGGCCGTCGCCGTCAGGACACCGGGATGGCCCGCGGCCTCGTCGAGCAGGCGTGTGCGGAAGGACGCCGTCAGAGGCACCCGGCACACGTCGTCGAGCAGACCCCGCGCTCCCTCGCGGCTCAGCCGCCCCAGGGACAACAGTCGGGCACCCGGCACATCGGGGGGCCGGTGATAGGCGGCGAACGAGACGACCCACGCCCACGGTCCGGTGTTCCCGCGCCAGGCCGCGTCGAGCGCGGTGCGGGAGTGGGCGTCCCAGAGGTGGTGGTCGTCCAGACAGAGCAGCAACGGCTCGCCAGGGCACAGGGCCGCCAGCGCGCCGGGCACGCCGCCCGGGCCACGGGCCGTGCGCAGGGCACGGCGCGCGGCCGAGGGGGTGGGAGCGAGGGCGGACACGAGGGCGCGCACCCCGCTCCAGGGGACGCGGTTGCCGCTGGGCGCGGCCACCCGGTGGGCCCGGACCCGGGAGTCCCGTACGACCTGGTCCAACAGTGCGGTCCGACCGGTGCCAGGGCCTCCGGTGAGCAGCAGGACGGCGCCCGTCCCCGCGGCGGCCCGCGCCGACAGCTCCGCCACGGCGGCGAGTTCGGACGTACGGTCGTACAGCCGCGGAGCAGCGGCGACCCTCGGCGCTCCACTCACGCCGTCACGGTACTGGCCGGTAAGAAGTGAGGAAAGAGGGAGGCGTTGGGCCGGGGCCCATACCTCGGGCTCGCCCGCTGTGCACGCGGACAGCCTGAGCGGTCCGGGGTCGGGCGGCCCGAGGTCCTCGCCGCACCCGCGGCGAGGACCTCGGGCACGTCAGGAGCCGAGGGGGCAGGTGCCCCGGTACTCCTCGATCGTCAGGCTCGGCCGCGGCAGGGGGCAGAGGAACTGGTCGTAACGGGTGTCGTCGTCGATGAACCGCTTCAACCAGGAGATGCTGTACTTCGCGATCGTCGTGTTGGAGCTGTTGGGCGTGAAGTGGGTGGCCCCGTTGAGCTCCAGGTAGGCCTTGTCCAGTGAGGCCGGCAGGCTCTCGTAGAACGGCTCCGAGTGGGTGGCGACCGGGGCGATCGTGTCGCCGTCGGCGCCCACGATCAGGGTCGGGGTGCTGATCTCGGGCCAGGTCTTGTCGGTGTTCCAGCCGGTGAGCGGGATGGCGGCCTTGAGCGAGGGCCGGCTCTTCGCGGCTTCCAAGGTGCCTCCGCCGCCCATCGAGTGGCCCATGACACCCAGGCGCGAGGCGTCGACGCGGCTTCGGACCGAGCTGCGCTGGGTCAGGTAGTCGAGTGCCGCGAGGAGCTGGCGGCCCCGGCTGTCCGGCTGGTCCAGCGTGGTGAGGGTGTCGATCGTGAAGACGACGAAGCCCTGCGAGGCGAGCCGCGGTCCGAGCCACGAGATCGAGGACTCGTACGCGGTGAAGCCGGGGGAGATCACCACGGCGCCGAACGTGCCGTCGCTCGTGGAGGTGGGGTAGTAGACGGTGCCGCCGCCGAACCCGGTGACGGAGAGGGAGGAGACGCTGGTCTGGGAGACCGCGTAGGATCCGCGGGCCGCCTCGATGGAGGCCACGGTGGGCGCCGGGCCGCGCTGATAGGGATTGTCCGCGGCGGTGGCGGCGGGAGCGGCCAGGAAGGCCAGGGATGACAGGGCTGCGGCGGCAGCGATGTGTCGTTTCACGACGGAGTCGTCCTCTCGAGTCGTGTGCCGTCATGGCGTGGGCTGCGCGACGCCGACCGGAAGACGGCCGGCGCACCGGTGTGGACCGGCCCCGTCACTGTCGGGGCGACGAGAGAGGAAGGCATCGGCGAAATGACCGGTCACCCGGTCCCGGGCGTTCCGGTGGGTGCGATCGCGAGGAGTCCGCGGGCCCGCTTCGGCTTCAGCGGCCGGCGCAGGGAATCCGGGTCGGCCGCCGCGTGCGGGTGTCGCCCGCCCGGGAGTTCGGCGCGACCGACGGCGTCGCCGAGCGCGCCGATGCCCTGCACGGTGAGGGTGACGGTGTCACCGGGCTTCAACGGGGCGGTGTCCGTTCGCCGCGCAGGCCCCACAGCTCGGCGAGGCAACCGCCGTTGCCGCGGGTGCCCGAGCCGAGCACGTCACCCGGGACGACCCGCGTGCCGCGCGAGGCGCAGGCCACCATCTCCTCGAACGTCCAGCTCATGTTCGACAGCAGGTCCGACCCGACCGTCTCGCCGTTGACCTCCGCGGTGAGCGCGAGGTGCAGGAAACCGTCGGCGTCCCGGTGGGGCTCCAGTTCGTCGGCGGTGACGGTCACCGACCCCGGTCCGCTGCCCGCTCCTGAAGCGCTGATCGAGCCGCACACCCACCGTCCGGACACGTGAACTGCACCGCTACCTGTGCTGGCGCAACGCCAACGCGCGGCACCCCGACGTCCTGGCGTACGCCTGAACACGCACAAGTCGGTACGGCTCAACGTGCGCCGCTGTCCCGGGCCGTCGGGCTGGGGGCGGCCGGGTCACCTGGTTTCCCGGAACGCGGGCCGCGACCGTCCCGGGCGAGCAGGATCGTGCGGGCGCGGGCCCAGGTTTCGATCGGGTCGAAGGCGTCCGAGCGCCAGGTGGTGGAGGTCAGAACGCCTCTGTTTCGATACGCGCGCATGATCTCGACGTGCGGCGGCCAAGCGACGAACCGGTGCAGGGCGGCCTCGTCCTGCCAGACCGCCACGGCACCGCAGCGGCGGGCGGCGGGGCGTGCCCACAGCCACATCCCGTGTGCTCCGTCCAACTCGGGCCAGCCGGCCGCGAGCCGCCGGGCTGCGCGGTGAACCCCCGGCAGGTCCAGCACCGTGTCGAGCCGGAAGTCGGTGACGCTGACCAGGACGGGGCCGTCCCGGCCGTGATCCGGCCCCGGCGTCCAGGACGACCTCATGAGATTCATATGCATGTGCTTACGATCAGCTTGTGCACACGATTTGTCAACGGGTTACATTCTTCGGCATGACCGCACCCCGGCCGAACACCCCCCGCCCGGACCTCGCCGCGATGGTCGTTCCCCTGGGCCGTGCACTGATGGCCGCGGAGCGGCCGGTCCTCGACGCCCATGGCCTGACCATGTGGGCCTATGCAGTGCTGTCCCACCTCGACGAGGCGCCACTGCGTACCCAGACCGCCCTGGCTGAGGCCATCCACGCCGACAAGACCCGGATCATCGCCGTACTGGACGACCTGGAATCCCGCGGGCTGCTGACCCGCCGACCCGACCCCGAGGACCGCCGGGCGCGCCTGCTTTCGCTCACTCCCGAAGGCCGCCGACTCCGGGACACCGTCCAGGCAGCCGTCCAGGACGGCGAGGAACGCCTGCTCCGACAGCTTCCGGCCGCCGACCGGGAGGTGTTCCTCCGCAGCCTGCTCGCCCTGCACGCCATGAACCACGGGTAGTGCGCAGCCGGCGCTCGGCACCACCGTGCCCTGCCGCCCCCACAGGCCGAGAGCACAGCGACCCGGGTGGGCCGGGCGCACCCACGGGACGGGGGAGGTCACATCTGAGCCGGCCCCCTGGCGTACGTGTTGTGCACGTTCCCGCGTACCGCGTGGTGCACTGTGGAGCGAACGCCAACACCGGGGGCCGGGCTGCCACACACTGACGCCATGACCGATCACGCCTGCACCGGACCCGACCCGGTGAACCTTCCCGGTCACAGCACCAGGGCCCGGGTGACTCCCTTCGCCGAATTCTTCGGCCCGGACGTTGCTCGATCGGCTACGGCGTACTCAGCTCCGGTCCGGGCTCAGCTCGATGTGGTCCGGGGCCAGGTCGACCGCCACGCGGTGCTCCATGCCCAGGGCTGCCAAGAACTTCGGGGGGAGCTGGACGCGCCCGGAACGGTCCAGGACGACGTACTCGCGTTCGCTGATCGATTCCTCGCCGTGTTCGTCGGTGACCACGCGGCGTAGGACCTCGCTGCTGGTCCGGCCGTCGCGGATCGCCACCGTGCGGCGAACTTCGCCCGCCACCATGGGGTCGTGCGTCACGATGACCACCGTCACGCCGAGTTCCTTGTTCACCGTGCGGAAGGTCTCGAAGACCGACGCGGCCGTCTCCGAGTCCAGTTCGCCCGTCGGTTCGTCGGCCAGCAGGACTTCGGGCCGGTTCGCCATCGCCACGGCGATCGCGACGCGCTGCTGCTGGCCTCCGGACAGTTCCGCCGGGCGCCGGTGAGCCAGATCGCCGATCCCCAGGGCGTCCAGGGTCTCCGCGACCCGGGCGGAGCGCCGTGCGGCCGCGCCGCGTCGGAAGCCACCGCCTCCCCGCAACTGCATGGGCAGGGCGACGTTCTGGGCGGCCGTGAGGAACGGCAGCAGGTTGCGGGCCGTCTGCTGGAAGACGAACCCGACCGCTTCGCGCCGGTAGCGCAGCCGGTCGCGCGCCGACAGTTCCAGCAGGTCGTAGCCGGCGACCGTCGCGCTGCCCGCCGTCGGGACGTCCAGGCCCGCCAGGATGTTCATGAGGGTGGACTTGCCGCTGCCCGAGGCGCCCACGAGGGCCACCAGGTCACCCTGGTCGACCGTCAGCTCCAGCCCTTGGAGTGCCTGCACCTCGAGGCCGTCCGCGTTGAAGATCCGGACCAGGCGATCGCAGGCGATCGCGGTGTCCGCCGTCCGGACGCGGGGCTCCGCGGCGGCCGTCGCCCGGCGGCGCAGCTCCTCGTACGTCGGCTGGTCGGTGGTCAACTCTGGTCTCCCGCTCTCAACTCGGTGGTGATCTGCCGTCGTCCGGATGTCGCCGCCTCGACGAGCACGGCCGCGGCCACCAGGGCGGCCAGGCCCAGGGCCTGGGTCAGTACGGGCCCCGCCGTGAGCCGTATGCCGGTCGGCACCCGTGCGCCGACCAGCGTGGACAGGTCCATCGCCGGTCCCAGCAACGCCACCGCGGCCGCCGCCGCCAGGGCCCCGCCCAGCGCTGCGGCCAGGGTCTGCGGCAGGGCCTCGGAGAGGATCAGTGCCACGCCCTGCCGGCGGCGCAGCCCCATGGTGCGCAGCCGTGCCAGCAGCGCCGTGCGTTCGGGGACGGTCCGCATCAGCGTCAGCAGTACGGCCAGCAGCGCGAAGCCGGCCGCTGCGGCCACGGAGCCCCAGAAGAGGCGCTGTGCCGACCGCTGGAGCGGATCGGCGCCCAGCTCGGCGACCGTCTCGGCAGCGGTGCGTGCGAGATACAGGTCGTCAGCCGGGTCGGTCGGGGTGGCCGGGGCCGGGGCGGCCGACGCGGCCGGGAGCGCGGCCCGGACCAGCGCGCGCAGCCGGTCGCCGTCGGCGGAACCGAGGCCGTACCACCGGTTCGGTCGGTCGGCGCCGTCGATGAGGGTCGTCGCGTGGCCCGCCGGCAGGACGACGGTCGCGGCGTCGGGAACCGGCAGGGCCGGGGTGCAGTCGATCACGCCGGCGACCCGGGCCCGCAGCTCTTCGCCGTTGCCGGACCGCAGCGCGTACGTGCCCGGGCCGGCCTGTCGCGCCAGGCCGGCGCTGAACAGCGCGGGCACCGGGGCGTCGGGGGACTGCGCACCGCCTCCGGCCAGCAGGGCGGGGTCGAAGGAGCCGCAGCCCAGGGCACGGGACAGCTGCGCGTATGCGGCCGGCTCGGCGACGACCACGGTGACCTGGGTGGTGCCTTGGGCGGTGCCCAGGACGGAGAAGCCGTCGTCGATCCACAGCGGCACGGGCGTCCGTATGCCCGGAAGTTCGCCTGCGGCCTTCGCGAGCCCGTCCGGGAGCGGCGTGTCCCCGTATGCCGTGATCGCGGCGTCGCCGCCGACCGTCAGCCGTGCGACGCCCAGCCGGGCCGAGTCCACCGAGTCCAGGACGGCCGCCCCGAATCCGCCGGTGGTGACGGCGAGGAGGAGCGCGACCATCGGCAGGACGGAGGGACCTGTCCGGCCGCCGGCATGCGGCCCGGCGTCGCGGGCCCCGGAGCCGCGTGCGGCCCGTGCAAGCCCCAGGAAGCCGACCAGCCCGGAGCGGCGGGCGGCCGCCGCCGCGAGCCACCCGGTCACCACCGGCTGGAGCCGGGCCAGCAGCAGCCCTGCGCACAGCGCGAGCAGCAGCGGGGCCGCGACCAGCAGCGGGTCCAGGTCGCTTCCGGCCGGGGCGATCCCGCGGCGGCGGACCTCCAGCACCGCGGCGGCCGTGGTGACGAGGACGAGCAGCTCGGCCACGGGCCTGCGCCACCGTCCGACCGGGCGCCGTGGGGACAGCAGCACGGCCGCTCGTACCGGGAAGGCCAGCAGCGCGAGCAGTGCGACGGCCGCGGCCGAGAGCAGCGCGGGTGCGAGCCGGGGCGTGGGGAACAGCAGTACGGCGAGCGTGGTGGCGGCAGCGGCTGCCGGGAGCACCGTGACGGCGCTCTCCCCGAGGAGTCGGCCGACGATCGTGGTGCGCGAGCCGCCACGCGCCAGCAGGAGCCGCAGTTCGGCCTTCCGGCGGTCCGTGGCGAGCGCGCCGGCGAGGCACAGGACGACGAAGGCGACGGCGCCGACCCCGGCGGGTCCGATCGCGGTGAGCGGTGCGGCGGCCTGCCGGCGGACGTGGGCCTCCTTGAGGAGCTCGGGCAGCCACGAGGTGGTCCGTAGCCACTCGCGGTCGGTTTCCTGGGCGAGTGTGGCGGCGGTGGGGCCGCCGACGTACGAGGCGATGTCCTCGGTCGTGGCGTCGAGCCGGTCGGCCCGCAGGCGGTCGACGTCCACCGGGAGCCGCCAGAAGTCCTCGGCGGTGTGGCCCCAGGTGCCCAGTCGGTCCAGGTCCCCGGCGCCGACGAAGGCGTCGACGTCCCAGGAGAGGTTCTCGCCGTTGCGGTGCTCGCAGGCGTGGGCGAGACACTCCAGGTCCACCCAGAAGTCGTCGGTCTCGTCGGGGACGGTGAAGAGACCGACGACCTCCACGGACGGCGTGTCGTCGGAGACGGACTCGCTCTGCAGGACGGATCCCAGGCGGGCGCCGAGGGTCCGGGCCGCGCGCTCCGAGAGGGCGACCTGCAGGGGCGGCGTCTCGGCGGCGCCCCGGGAGGCTCTCGCGGGCGCGCCGGCGGCAGCGGTGGGTGTGGCGCTCGGCCAACGCCCCTTCACCAGCTTCACGTGCGCCTCTGCCTGCCGGACGTACAGCAGGGACATCCTGGGCGGGAAGCCGGACGGGCGGGAGAGTTCCGGATTCGTCAGCGTCTGCCGCTCGGTGGTCCGCGTGCCGTGGACCACCGTGGCCGGATCGACGTGGAAGGCGGCTCCCGTACGGGCGAGCATGCTGTTCAGTGTCGCGTCCAGGACCCGGGGGTCCTGGCCGGACTCGGGAGCCGGCGCGGCGGCCAGCAGGCTCGTGTTCCTCGGCCCGCTGTCGTGCAGGAAGGACCGCAGGGCCTGGTCGGCGCTCCGGTCCTGGACCCGCGGCAGCGCGGCGGCCAGCAGGACGGCGACGAACGCCAGCACGGCGCCCAGCACCGTTGCCAGTGGTGCCGCCCGCAACCGGGTCCTGATCCACGGCGCAGGCCGCGGGGCAGGGCCGGACGGCGGGGCGGCGGACGGCGGCCGGGTGGTCACATCTCCTCCACGGTGCGCAGCCGGGCGGCGACATCGCGGCCTCGGGGGCCGCTGGACACGGCCGTCAGCAGGGGAACGGCGGCGATGGCGGCGGCCGTCAGCAGGGTCTGCCCGAACGGCATGTCCACCCGCACGGGCGGGAAGGGCCGTCCGGCGGCGGGGGTCAGCACGACCAGGGGTGCCATCAGGTGGACGAGGACGACACCGAGCCCGGTCCCGACCGCGGTCCCGAGGGCGATCAGCACCCCGCCCTCGGCGGCGGAAGCCCGGGCCAGCGACCGGCGCGGTGCGCCGAGCGCCGACAGGATCGAGGATTCCCGTCCGCGCACGCGCCGTTCGGCGGCGACGGAGGTCGCGAAGCCGATGGCCGCCAGGACCGCGCACGCGGCGGCGAGGACGGCCAGCACGCTCTGGGGGCCGGCGCTCAGCGGGTCGTCCAGCAGGCGCGTGGCGGTCTCCTCACGCAGTTGGACGCGTTCGGTCCTGCTCCCTTCGCGCAGCTCGGCCGCTGCGCGGGCCGGGACCGGGTCGGCGGCCGAGGCGGCGGGCAGCCACCACTCGGTGGGCGGATCCGGCTGTCGGCCGGAGGACTCGAGCAGGAACCGGCCGACCGTGCGCAGGTCGACGGCGAGCGCCGTCCGTCCGACCACGGGGAGTGCGTCCACGGCGGCGGTGATCCGCACCGGGACGTTCGCGCCGTCCAGCGTGACGCGGACCGTCTCGCCCACGGAAGCACCGATCGACCGCAGGTAGCCGGTGGTGGCGACCGCCGGGACCGCGGCGGGCAGTGGCGTGGCGGGCGTCGGGAACAGCACGGTGCTGACGCCCCTGTCGGTGCCGAACCCGCCCCAGTAGCGCAGCCGCAGTACGTCGGTGGAACCGGCAGGGACCGGGGACAGCGCGGGAGCCCGGAGGGAGGGCCGCCCTTGTGGGGGAGCCGACTGCCAGCCGCCCGTGGCCGTCGCGGTGCCGGGCGCGGTGACGCTCACGGCGCCGCCGTCCACGGTGTCGGAGACGGTGATCCGGCGCACGGTCAGTTCGGCGCCGTCCCCCGCGGGTCCGCCGTTCCCGGCGTACGAGAGCCGTATGCCCGCCAGCGTCAGCGGGGTGGCCGCCGACCCGATCGGGGCACCGGTCAGTGTGTCCAGAGCGAACGGAAGAGTGGCGTCACCGTGGGCGGGCAGGGTGACCGGCGGCGTCCCATGGGTCACCCCGAACCGGTCGCGCAGCAGCAGGCTCACGGCCGCCCGGTCCATACCGGTGGACCGTACCGTCACGTCGAGGTCGATCCGGCGGGGAGATCCGGGCAGGACGAGACCGGGGGCGGGGGTCGCTTCCGCGGCGCCGGTCGCCGCCGGAGAGGCCGGGCCACCCACGGCGAGCGGGGCGAACAGCTCCCGCATCCCGTGGCCGCCGCGCAGGTCCGCGCGCAGCGGCACCCGTTCGTCGACCTTGGTGGCGTCCAGTGCGAGGAGGTCGACGGCGGTTCCGTCCGGCAGCTTCTGCTCCCGGCGGACCACCGGGTTCAGGCGGTCCCCGCCCGGCAGCGCCCCGTAGCGTCCGCCCTGCCCCATCGGGGACATGCTGCTCCCGGAGATCCGGAGGCCGCCCGCGGTCGCGAAGTCGGCCTGGTCCCGCTGGGAGTCGGACCAGGCGGTGTGCTGGCCGAGAGCCAGGACCCCGCTCGAGACGGCGAGGACGAGCAGCAGCACGGGCCCGGTGGCCCGGCCGGGCCTTCGGGCGAGCTGCCAGCCGAACAGGGCCGGGGCCAGGCCCCGGCCGCGCGCCGCCAGCCGTCCCGCAGCCCGCGCTGCGAACGGAAGCAGCCGCAGGACCAGCAGCGTGCCCCCGCACAGGGCCAGGGGCGGGGCGAGCACCAGGACCGGGTCCACGCCGAGCCCGCCGTCGACCGACGCGCCGGGCGCGGGGACGTCCGAACCCGCGTGCTGCGACAGTTGCTGGTAGCCGAGTACGGCGAGGAACAGCACGGCCAGGTCCACGCCGGAGCGGGCAGCACCCGACACCAGGGCCTGTCTGCGGCCTGCGCGGCGCAGCACGGCGGCCGAGGCGCCGCGCAGGAGGGAGGACAGGGTCGTCAGCAGGACGCACGCCAGCGCGCAGCCGGCCGCGACCGGCCAGACCAGCCAGGTGTCCGGTATCTCCAGACGGACCCGTCCGAGCGGTCCGAACCGGCCGAACAGGTCGAGCAGGGGCGGTGCGAGCAGCGGGGCCAGGACGGCCGCGGGCAGGGCGAGCAGCAGCGACTCGACCGCGGTGAGCGCGCCGAGTCGGCGGCGGGAGGCGCCGCGCGCGGTGAGCAGGACGCGCTCCGGCTCCTGGCGCACCGTCAGGATGTGGGAGACGAGGAGCAGCGCTGCGGCCGACAGGACGGCGAGCTGGAGCGCGCCCGTCACCAGGGTGGACCGGGCGACGACCAGGCCCGAGTCCAACTCGGACAGGAATTGCGGCAGCTCGGTGGAGGCTCGCAGCGAGGCGGTGCGCTCCAGGGAGCGCGCCGCGGGGTCTGTCGCGGTCCGCAGGGCCCCGGCTTCGGACGTACGGATCGTGCGCAGGTCCGGGGTCAGCAGCGTGAGGCGGTATTCCTGCAGCAGGCCGCCCCTCGTGAAGGCGCTGTCGTCCACCAGGAGCGGGCCGTAGACGGCGAAAGCGTCGGACTGGACCTCCCGGCCGCCGAGCGGGTCGAGCTGCCAGTACCCGGCGTCTGGATCAACGGCCCGGTACACGCCGGTGACCAGCACGGTCAGGGGAGGACCACCGAAGCGGTCGTCGAGGCGGACCGGTGCGGGCAGCGCGGTTTCGGCCAGGCCGAGCCGTGCGAGTGCCGCGCGCGGTACGGCCACCCGTATCGGCGCCGTCGGGGTACCGGCCCCGGCGGGGACCGGCCCGGGCCACGCACCGGCGAGCAGTTCCACGTGCTCCCGGGCGAGTGCGGCGAGCAGGGTCAAGTCGGCGTCGCGGCCCGGAGCGGCGGCGCCGGGCAGTCCGTACGACCGGCTGCGGGCCACGCTCTGAAAGGCCACCGGAAGCCGTCCGAACACCTCGTCGGCGAAGGTCCGGACGGACTCGTCGTCCTTGGCGCGCAAGGAGGCGGGATGGCCACTGGTGATCACGACGGTGGTCCGGGACTGTTCAGGGTCAGGGCCGGTCAGGGCCCGGCGGAGCCCTTGCTCCCCCACACCACGGGTGAAGGCCGCCAGCGCGGTCAGCGAGGTCGCGGTGATCAGTACGGTGAGCAGCACGGAGAGAGCGAGGGGCCATCGCCCGCGCAGTCGGCGAACGACGAAGCCGAGCACGTGTTTCAGTTCCTTCCCTGGAGCGTCCGCCGACAGGCCGTGCGCACGACTCGTGAGTGTCGCCTCGGGAGCCCACGACCCGCGGACACCCGCTGCCCAGGCGTGCAAGTTCCCGCAGCTCGTTGCCTGTTGGCGGACACCCTTACCGGATACCGGACGATGCTGTCAGCTTTGAGCGACAGAGGAAAGAGGCTTGAGTGACTGATGTTGAAGATGAGTAAATCTGACTCAAGGCTGCAGCGGCAGCGTGCGGGACGCCGGCCGGACCGGCCCGCGCGGGCAACGCAACAAGGGAGTGCGCGATGAGGGGCCAGCAGGAACCAGCGGCGATACCGCAGGCGCGGAAGAGCGGCGGTGCTCCGATCGTGGTGGTGGACGACGTGCACCACAGCTTCGGCAGCGGACCGCAGGCCGTCCACGCCCTGCGCGGCGTGTCCTTCGAGGTCCGCCGCGGCTCGCTCACCGCACTCAGGGGCCGCTCGGGCTCGGGCAAGACCACCCTGCTGAACCTCGTCGGCGGTCTCGACACCCCTGCCAGCGGCCGGATCACCCTCGACGGCACCGACCTGGCGTCCCTCGACGAACCGGGCCAGCTCGCCCTGCGCCGCGACCGCATCGGCTTCGTCTTCCAGTCCTTCGGCCTCATCCCCGTCCTCACCGCCGCCGAGAACGTCGGCGTACCGATGCGACTGCGCCGGGTACCGGCCAAGGAGCGCGAGGAGCGCGCCCGGACCCTACTCGCCCTGGTCGGCCTCGCGGACCACGCCGAGCAGCGCCCCGGCGAACTCTCCGGTGGCCAGCAACAACGCGTCGCGGTGGCCCGCGCCCTGGCCAACGACCCCGACCTGATCATCGCGGACGAACCCACGGGCCAGCTCGACTCGGAAACCGGACGATCGATCATGGAACTGTTGCGCGCGGTGGTACGCAGCCAGTCGGTCGCCATCCTCGTCGCCACCCATGACCCCCACCTGATCGAACTCGCCGACCGGGTCGTGGAACTGCGCGACGGCCGCATCGTGGGGCCCGGCACGGCGGACGGCGCAAGTCCGACGGCGGACGCGACCCCGCAAGGCGCGGAGGCGCCGGCGAGCCCGCAGCGGCACTGACGGGCGATACCGGGACAGCCACCGGCGGTGGACACTCGCCTGGATCAAGATCCTGATCAGACGGACGTTCCACGCGGGGTACACGGTGCAGGACATGGGGGCGTCGCTGAAACGGCGTCACCAGGTGTAGTAGTGGGGGAGCTTGGGGGCGGTCTCGGTCCGCCAGGACAGCGGGACGCCGCGCCGGCCCCGGTGAGCTCGAACAGTTCGTCCCCGCGCACGGTCAGGCGGTCGAACAGGTCCTCGTCAGTCAGGCAGCGCCACGGTGAGATCCACCTCGACGAGCTGTCCCGAAAAGCCCAGCTGGGCGACGCCCAGGAGCGTGCTGGCGGTGGTGAACGCCGGACCCAGGGCAGACTCGGTGAGCCGAAGCCATACGGCTCCGAGAACGTCCCTCTCATCGCTCCGCACGTAGATCACTGACCGCACCACATGTTCAGGCCGGGCACTCACCGCTGCCAGGGCGGCGAGCGCGTTCGCGACAACCTGGTCGACCTGCGCCTCGAAGGAACCGGAACCGACGAGGTCACCCTTCCGATCAAGCGGGCACTGCCCCGCCAGATAGGCGGTACGGCCTGCCTCCACCACGGTGACGTGGTGGTAGCCGGGTGTCTCATGCAGCTGCTCGGGGTTGATGCGGGTGATCTTCTCAGTCATGTCAGCGAGTCTGACCAACGTGGCGCCGGCGCGCACCGCATTTTCTCCACCGGCAAGCATTCCGCGGTGACGTGAGGTCAAAGAACAAGACAAGACCATGTCCTATGAGGTGAGGCGGTTGTCGAGGTCGTCATGACGGCAGCCACGGACCGAAGCCCATGGTGGCGAATCTCCAACCCCGCATCGCCCGCAAGGGCACCGAGTCGAAAGAGCGTCTGGGCCGGCACCGGTGGGTGATCGAACGGACCATCTCCTGGTCCATCTGATGGGTCCGGACGGGGCTGCCGGCCGGCGGTGGGGACGCCGAAGGGCCCGCGGCTCCACGAGCCGCGGGCCCTCCTCCGGTGCCGGAAGCGGTGGCGCGGTGGCTACGGGGCGACCGGCAGGTCCGGCGTCATCAGCGTCGGAATGCTCCAGCGCTGCGCCGGGGTGCCGTTGCAACCCCAGATCATGAACTTCTGGCCCCAGTCGCGGTTCGCCCGCGGCAGGTCGAAGCAGGCGTCCGACTGCGGGTTGTAGATGCTGCCGTCGGCGCGCGGCAGCCACTGCTGGCCGCCCTCACCCAGACACTGCCAGAAGATCAGGTCGGTGCCGTGGACGGTCTGGTTGCCGCGGACCGCTACGCACTGTCCCTTCTGGGTGAGGGTGCCGTTGGCATTGACGCTGAACTTCTGCGGGTCGGAGCCGTTGCAGTCCCACAGCTGCGGCTGGTTGCCGTTGCCGTTGGCGCCCTGCGGCGTGTCCACACAGAAGTCGGGCGACGGGGCGTACCGGATCGGCAGGTCCGTGGTCGTCGCCGGCGGCACGTAGCCCTGGTAGACGGACAGGCCCGCGATGGCGCCCTTGAGGTAGTCGCTGGGCTTGCTGACGTACTTGTACCGGCCCAGGACCAGGGACCCGCTCGGGGCGGGGCTGGTGCTCGCCCTGTGGTACCCGCTCGAGGCCAGGGTGCCGTTCACGTACAGGCTCATGGCGCCCGTGGTGGCGTTGTACGTGGCCGTCAACTGGGTCCAGACGCCCTGCTTGAAGGTGTTGGCCGGGGTGAGGGTGGAGTTGAAGTCGTACGGCCAGCCGTCGTCGTCACCGCGCGCGATGGCGAAGCGCCAGTGGCCCGAGTCGGCCCACAGCATGAACGCGCTGGCGTGGGTGGTGTCCTGGCTGACGATCATGCCGTTGGGCGCGGTCATCTTCACCCACGTGGAGATGGTGAAGGACTGCCGGGTGTCGACGGGCTTGGCCGGGCCGGTCACGACCGACTTCGCCAGGTCGTCGAAGACCGCGACCTTGCGGGACCGGCCGTCCACGGTCTCGGTGGCGTAGGTGACGGCCGTGGCGGTGGCGTCGTTGCTGACGCCGCTGCCGTTCTTGGCCGGGATGGCCTTGGCGTCGCCCTCCAGGCGCCACTGGACCGTCGGGGCCTGGGCGTCACCGCGGACGTGGTGGCCGCCGAGGCCGTTCACCGCGCCGGCGGTGGCGCTGCCTGCCCAGGCGTGCAGGGTGCCGTCGGTGCCCACGGCCCAGAAGTCCGGGATGTCGTCGCCGGTCACATCGCCTTCGGAACCCACCAGCGGGTAGTCCGTGCCCTTGATCCCGTAGCCGATGCGGGTCGTCGGCTGTGCCGCCAGGCCCGTGACCACCACGTACTGGTCCATCGCCCGGGTGGCGGTGGTCAGCTTGTACTGGAAGATGTCGCCGCTGGTCCGGTTCCGCACCCACAGCGCGGGCGCGGTGTCGGTGGCGGTGCCGATGTTCAGGGCGTTGCCCGGGACCATCAGGTCCTTGTCGTCCCAGGTGCCGGACGCGTCCACCAGGGTGGGCGGGGCCAGGGTCTGGTTGGTCTTGACCGGGTAGAACCAGAGATTGCCGGACTCCACGGCCAGCACGCCGGTGGCGTCCGTCACCTGCCGGCTGGGCGTCCGCGTGGTGCGGGCCGGGCCGGTCGGGGTGATCTGGCTGGAGCGCTGCCAGGTCACCTCGTTGTGGTAGCCGCTGCACGAGGTGGTGTACGCCGTGTCGCACTCGGGCTTGTCGAGCGTGCCCTTCGTGCCGAGCGTGAACCGGCCCGGGTCGGAGAGGGTGTTGTCGTAGACGAAGAGCTGCGCTCCGGCGAGGGCGCCGGGCGTGGCCGGCTCCTGGTGGACGAACAGGTCGTCCACGTTCCGGCCCGGGTCGAGCGAGCCGCGGTGGACGGTGCGGTAGTCCTTCCAGGTCCGGCCGGAGGAGACCTCCGGGGCCTGGAGCGCGGTGGCGGCGGTGCCGCTGGGGATCATGCTGCGGGCGGTGCCGTCGGTGGCGCGGCCGTGCGTGACGAGGTTGCCCGCGGTGTCGGGGAGCAGGATGTCGGAGCGGGCGTCGCCGGTGGTGTCACCGAAGGCGACCGCGCCGTCCTTCCACGGGACGTAGAAGGCGTACGACTGGGTCTGCGAGGAGTTGCCCGCCTCGTCCAGGACCCGGGCGTAGACGATGTTGGTGCCCCAGTGGGTGGGCTTGACGCTCAGGGAGCTGACGCTGAGCGCGCTGCCGGCCGGCGCGCACTGCTTCTGGGCACCGGTGAGCTGTGGGTCGAAGCCCCACTCGAGGCAGGCCAGTCCGGAGCTGCGCAGGCCCGCGCCCGGGCTCGGGTCGGAAGCGGTGACAGGGAGGGAGCCCGTGTCGCCGAGGCGCAGCTTGGTGATCTGGCCGTTGCCGGCCGGCGGGAACTGGGTGGCCGGGTCGGTGAAGCGGCCGAACTCCAGCACCGGCGGGGTCAGGTCGACCGCGAAGTGGCACGAGGTGGTGGAGGGACCGCGCAGCAGGCCGTCGTCGCCGTGGACCGCCCAGCCGTAGTTGTGACCGTCCTCGATCGCGCCGAGCGGCACGGTGTACGTGGCGTCGGTGCCGGTGGCCACGAAGCCGGACCAGCCCGTGTGCACGGTGGCGCCCGTGTTGTGCTCCCACATGTTCAGCCACTGGGTGAGCTGGCCCTGGTTCGGGCTGGAGACCTTGGACGCGATCGTGACTGCCGGGGTGGTGATCCAACCGAACTGCTCGCCGGGCACGGCGCCGCAGGCCTGGGTGTCGCCCGCGACCACCCGGCGCGGGGCGGGAACGGTGCGCTGGTTCTCGGGGACGCGCGGCGGGAAGTCGTACTCGGCACTGAGCACCGCGGTGTAGGCGAACCGCTTGAACGCCATCTTGTCGCCCGTGCCCTCCTGGCCGGTCAGGGCGAAGGCGAGCGGGGTGCCGGTGTCGCGGATGCCGTCGCGCAGGGCGTTGGTGACGTCGAACTCGACGGGGATGTTGGCGTAGCAGTCACCGCTGTTGCCGTTGCCGCCGACGTTCTGGTTCTGGATCCACTCACGGATCTGGTGGTTGCTCCACTTGACCGTGGAACCGAAGGCTCCGGCGCGGTAGAGGTGCACGGGGTATTTGGTGGTGCACGACCAGTCGGCGGAGACGTACTGCTCCAGACGGAGCTTCGCGTAGTTGATCGTCGCGCCCGCGTAGCCGTTCAGGTCGAACTCGTAGAGAGCGCGCTCGATGCCCTTGTCGGTCTCCCAGCCCTGGTAGCCCACTCCGGGCTTGTCCCGGTCGGTGGAGCCCGTGCGGTCGTAGTTGCCCGTGTCGTACGCCTGCTGGACCCAGGCGTGGTGCGACTTGCCGCGGCTGTCCACCGACCACGAGGGGTCGACGTAGATCGGGTACGCGGTGTCGGCGCCGTCGAGCAGCTCGGCACCGGGCGCCAGGGCGATCTCACCCGTGGCGCCCTTGCCGGGGCCGGAGACCTTCGCGCCGGTCACCGGGATGCGGGCCACGGTGGCTCTGGCCCCGGGGCCGTCGGCGCTGCTCAGGGCGGCCCTGCCGCCGGTGGGGTCCATCGCGCCGGGGGCATCGAGGTCGGCGTGGCGCGAGCTCTTGGCGGCGGGCTTGCGGGCCTCGCCGGCGGACCACATCAGCGGGGCCGGGGCACGGAAGACCGTGTCCCCGCCGGCTGCGGCGGTGAGGCTGCCGTCCTTGCCCTTCGCCAGGGCCAGGCCGTCTGTGACGGTGGGGAACACCAGGTTCCGCACGGCCGGGTTGGCGGCCGCGGCCGGGGTGCGCAAAACCACGACGGTCGTGTAGCCGCCGTACTTGGTGGCGCTCACCTGGAGGTCCGTGTCCGGTGCCACGTTCTCGAAGAGCGCGTCGTTGCCCCTCAGCACGGGCTTGGGGAGCGGCCCCGGGAACGGCGAGGAGACAGCCAGCCGCTTGCCGTCCTCGGTGGTCATGGTGGCCAGCGGGCCGCTGCCGCCGCCGGAGATGACCAGGTCGGAGCTGGCGGCCGCGGGCGCGACGGTGCCGTCGGCACGGACGGCCAGGGTGTCGTCCAGGGCCTTCCAGCGGCCCTTGTCGTCCTTGGTGCGCTGCGGCAGCACGTGGCTGTCGGTGCGCAGTCTGCGCTCGGGGGTGGCGACCGTCGTCGCGAACTCCGTCGTGAGCTCGGTGATCGGAACGTCCCTGCCGGTCTTCGCCGCCAGCGCCAAGGCCTTCTCGATCACCGTACGCGCGGGGGCGTCCGACGGAGCGGCAGGCCTGCTGTTTGCGGTGGGCGCCGCGGGCGCGGCCGACGGTCGCGGCTTCGTCGGAGCGTCCGGCACGGGCAACGGCGCGGCCTCCGCCACATACGGAGTCGCCAGCAGGAGAACCGCCGAAACCCCTGTGGCCAGACTGGCCGGAACTCGCCGTCTCAAGCCGGCTCTTCGTGCGTTGGACATGCGAGTGCCCACTCCCCCCATACAGGTACGACCGGGGCCGTCCGGCCCCGGAGCGGGGCACTCTGGCAGGAACTCGCCTCGTGATCAAAGTCCGGAGCGGCCGATTCCGCCCCTCCTGCCAGAGGTCGTCAGCAATTGGCCATGGAGTGATCTTCGCCACTCGTCTCAAAAGTGGCCGCAAAATGGCTTGACCCTCAACCGGCTGATACGTTCACGCGCTTGAGCCGGTGATCATCCGGATCAACGGCGTCTAGTTCAGCGGGGGGATGAGCGATGCCGCACACCGGCATGCACGCTTCTCGGCGACACCACTGGAGACGGGTGACCGTCCCGATGGTGCTCGCTTTGGCCACATCACTTCTGGCGATACCGCCGGCGGGCGCGGCGACGCCCGACTTCGACACGGTCTGGCGGCCGCCCAGGACGCCGCTGCCGCGCACGGCGTCCGTACCGCTCAAGCCGAAGGGCCCGGCCGAGCGGATCAAGCCACCGCGCCCGGTGCCCCCACGGGCCGCCGCCACCACGCCCACGGCTCCGGTGACCCGGCTCGTCGGGACGGCCCGGACGACTACGAAGGGCCAGGCCAGGGCCGGGGCCCTGCCGGTCTGGGTCTCCCGCGCCGGCAAGGGCGCCAAGGGCGCGCCGCCCGCCGTCACCGTCGTCCGCAACGACGCGGCGACCGCCCGCAAGGCGGGCGTCGACGGACTGCTCTTCACCCTGACCGCCGACCGCGCCGCCCAGGGCACCGGCACCCGCACGCCGATGACGGTCGGGCTCGACATGGCCGCCCTCCAGAAGGCGACCGGCGGCCAGTTCGCCTCGCGGGGCCGTCTGGTGACCCTGCCCGCCTGTGCGGTGACCACTCCCCAGGTGGCCGCCTGCCGTGTGCGCACCCCGCTCGCCGTACGGGTCGACAAGGCGACCGGCCGGCTCACGGCCGAGGTGGCCGTACCGGCAGCGGGAGCACCCCTCGCGGCCGGCGAGCGGTTCGCCGCCTCCGTGGGCGCCGCCCCCGCTGGGACGGCGGCCCCGCTGCTGCTCGCCGCCGACACCGAGGAGAAGGGCGGTGGCGGTGACTACACCGCCACCGCGCTCACCCCCTCCTCGGCGTGGGCGTCCGGCAACGCCTCGGGCTCGCTGACGTACGACTACGCCCTGCAGGTCCCCGCCGCCCTCGGCGGGGCGGCACCGGACCTCACGCTGAAGTACGACTCCTCCAGTGTCGACGGCCGTACGTCGGCCACCAACTCCCAGGCCTCGTGGATCGGTGACGGCTGGGAGCTCAACCCCGGCTTCATCGAGCGCACGTACAAGGTCTGCGACAAGGCCGGCATCAAGGACTCCGGCGACCTGTGCTGGGCCGGGTACAACGCCTCGCTCTCCCTCGGCGTGCACTCCGGGCCGCTCGTCCGGGTGGCCACCTCGGGTGCCGCGAACGACGCCGCCACCGGTGTGTGGCGCCTGAAGAACGACGACGGCACGCGCGTCGAGTTCGGCTCGGGCGCGGTCAACGGTGTGCGCGACGGCGCCTACGCCAAGGTCACCGACCCGGTCGGCACCGTCTACTACTTCGGCATCAACCACCTGCCGGGCGGAGACAAGACGGACCCGGCGACGAACTCCGTCTCCAGCGTCCCCGTCTACTCGCCCAAGAGCGGAGACCCCTGCTACGACTCCGCCAAGGGCAACGCCTCCCAGTGCCTGATGTGGCAGCGGCTCTCCCTCGACCACATCGTGGACCCGAACGGGAACCTCACCACCTACACCTGGGCCCCCGAGACGAACTGGTACAACCGCGGCGGCGCCCAGAACAACGGCACCGGCACGCAGACCGCGTACACCCGCGCCACCACCCTCGCCTCGGTGAAGTACGGCCAGAAGCTCGACGAGCAGGTGGCCGCCAAGGGCGCGCTGCAGCCCGCCGCCCGGGTGACCTTCACGGCCGTGGAGCGCTGCACCGACGCCACGCCCTGTGACCCGGCGACGCGCACGGCCGCCAACAGCACCAAGTGGCCCGACGTGCCCGTCAACCAGGAGTGCAAGTCCTCCGGCACGTGCACCAGGTACGCGCCCACCTACTTCACGACGAAGCGGCTGTCCTCCGTGCTCACCGAGGTGCGGGTCGGCGGGGCCTGGAAGGGCGTCGACTCGTACGAGCTGAAGCACTCCTTCCCGAACCCCCTCGACGCGACCAGCCAGAAGGTCCTGTGGCTGGACTCCGTCCAGCGCACCGGCCTGACGGAGACGCCCACCGTGCCGCTCCCGCCGGTGAAGTTCACGCCGGTGATGCTGCCCAACCGGGTCGACGGCACCGACCTGGTCCCCGCCCCGCCGATCATGAACCGGCCGCGGATCCAGCAGATCGCCAACGAGACCGGCGGGGTCCTCAACGTCGACTACAACCTGCCCGCCTGCTCGCGCGTGAACAACGTGATGCCGACGGCCGAGGACGACAACACGCTGGCCTGCTACCCGGTGCGCTGGCTGCCGCCGGGCTCCGTCGCCGACTCGGCTCCGGTCCTCGACTGGTTCCACCACCACACGGTCAAGTCCCTGACCGAGAACGACACGGCGACCGACGCCCCGCAGAAGATCACCGCCTTCGCGTACGGGCCGGCCGGCTGGCACCGCGACGACAGCCAGTTCACCGAGGCCAACGCCCGTACCTGGGGTGAGTTCCGCGGCTTCGCGACGGTGACCGTCACCAGGGGCAGCGGGAACGACGGCCCCAAGGCCCAGGTGCGGACCACCTACCGACAGGGCATGAACGGCGACGTCCGCAAGAGCGGATCGGCGCGCAGCGTCACCCTCACCGACGCGCTCGGCCGCTCGGTCACCGACCACGAGTGGCTGTCGGGCCAGGTCCTGCAGACCGAGACCTTCGACCGGGCCGGCGGCTCCGTCGCCACCCACACCGTCACCGGCGTCAGCGGCGAGGTCGCCACGGCCACGCAGACCCGCACGGGCCTGCCCGACCTGGTCGCCCGGGTCCCGTTCACCACCAAGACCGACACGACCAGCTCCAAGAAGACCGACGGCACCTGGTCCACGGCCACGAAGACCACGGTCACGGACGCCGCGAACGGCAACCGCCCGGTCACCGAGCTCGACCAGGCCGACGGCACCGAGGACGTCTGCACCCGCACGACGTACGCGGCCGGCACCGACCCGCAGCGCATGAACCTCGTCTCCGAGACCCTGAGGGTGTCCGGGGCGAACGCGTGCACCGCCGCCGCCGCGGCCGCGAACACCGTCGAGCGCAAGCGCGTGCTCTTCGACGGCAAGCCCTTCGGGCAGGCCGGCGCCGCGGGCAACCCGACCTCGACCGAGGAGGTGGCCCAGTACGCGGGTGACGGCTCGGCCCAGTTCACCACAGGCAAGGTCAGCACCTACGACGGGTACGGCCGCGTCCTGACGGTCACCGACCCGACGCGTACGGACGCCCAGCACCCCGGCGGATCGGTGACCCGCACCACCTTCAGCCCCGCCACCGGCGAGCTGCCGTCCTCGTCGACCTCGTCGGCCTCCGCCCCCGGCCAGCCGACGACGGTCTCGTGGGACACCGTCAGCACCCTGGACCCGCGCCGCGGCCTCCCGCTGACGGTGACCGACCCCAACGGCAAGGTCACTACGCTGCGTTACGATGCGCTCGGCCGGATGACCGCCGTCTGGCGTCCCGGCCGTGCCCCGGCCACCGAGCCGAACGCCGACATGACGTTCGGCTACGCGATCTCCCAGACGGCCGGCACCCCGTCGGCGGTGACCACCTCCTCCTTGAAGAAGGACGGCACCACCCCGGTCTACCTGAAGAGCGTCAACATCATCGACGGCTTCGGCCGGGACCGGCAGACCCAGGAGTCCCCGGCGAACCCCGCCTACTCGGGCCGCCTGATCAGCGACAACCTGTACGACTCCCAGGGCCGGGTCCGGGTGACGAACTCCCCCTGGTACAACAACGACTCGGGCCCGTCGGGCACGCTCGTGAGCGCGGCGGAGTCATCGGTCCCCGCCCAGTCCCGCACGACCTATGACGGCCTGGGACGTGCGACCGTGGTGGCCGCCTGGTCCAAGGGCACCGAGCAGAGCCGCACCACCACCGCCTACCCCGGCGTCGACCGGACGGACACCGTGCCGCCGGCCGGGTCCTGGCCGAGCAGCGTGCTGCTCGACGCCCGCGGTCGCACCACGGCCCGCTGGCAGTACCGCACCCCGACCGTGACGGGCAACGCCGCCGACGCCACCGTGTCGACGTACACGTACACGGCGGACGGCAAGCCCGCCACGCGCAAGGACGCCGCGGGCAACACCTGGTCCTACGGGTACGACCTCCAGGGCCGGCAGGTCACCGCGACCGAGCCGGACACGGGCATCACCACGCAGACGTACGACACCGCGGGGCGCCTGGCCACCTCCAAGGACGGCCGTGGCAGGATCCTGGTCCGCACGTACGACCTGGCAGACCGGCAGACCGGCCTGTACGACGGCACGGTGAGCGGCGCCAAGCAGCTCGTCGGCTGGACGTACGACTCGGTCGCCAACGGCAAGGGCAAGCCGGCCTCGTCCACCCGCTACGTCGGGGGCACGGCCGGCCAGGCCTACACCAACGCCGTCACCGGGTACGACAACGGCTACCGCGCGACCGGCATGCGCATCAGCATCCCCGGCAGCGAGGTCGGCCAGACCGGTACGTTCACGTACACGGCGACCAGCACGTTCGACAAGCTCACCGGTGAACGCAAGACCGCGCTGCTGCCGGCCGTCGGCGGTCTGCCGGTCGACGACATGAACTACTGGTACAACGACCACGGCCAGCTCTACAAGTACGCCGGCGCGACCACGTACGACGTGCAGACGGAGTACGACGCCTTCGGCCGGGTGGTCCGCTCGACGGTCAACCCGTTCGAGAAGCAGGTCGTCACCACCCTGGACTACGACCAGGGCACCGGACGCCTGAAGGGCCAGCTGCTGGACAAGCAGACCTCGGTCACCGGCGCGGTCCAGCAGACCTCGTACACGTACGACAAGTCCGGCCGGATCAGCTCCGTCACCAACACGCCCGACAACAACCCGGCCGCCCAGGACCGGGAGTGCTTCACGCTGGACCACCTCGGCCGGATGACGGCGGCCTGGACGGACAAGGGCGGCCTGACCGCTCCCGGTGCGGGCCAGACCTCCGACCAGGGGTCCTGCGCCAACACCACTCCGTCGGCGGCCACGGTCGGCGGCGGCAACCCGTACTGGCACGAGTTCTCGTACGACGTGACGGGCAACCGCACGGCGTTCGTCAGCAAGGACCTGACGGGGGACATCACCAAGGACGTCACCACGACCCAGGGCTACCCGGCCTCCGGCACCGTCAACAGCGGTGCGGGCAACGGCGGTCCGCACGCGCTGACCTCCAGCACCACCAAGACCGGCAGCACGGTCAACAAGTCGGGCAGCAACCGCTACGACGGCTCCGGCAACCCGGTGGACCAGTACACGTCGAAGACCGGCACCACCGGCATCACGTGGACCCCGGACAACCGGATGGACACCCTCACGCAGGCGATCGCCATCACCGGCGTCGGCGGCAAGTGCCTCGACGTCCAGGGCGGGAGCTCCGCGAACGGGCAGCCGATCCAGATCTACACCTGCAACTCGGGCGGCGGCCAGCGCTACTCGCTCACCGGCGACGTGCTCAAGGTGTTCAACAAGTGCGTGACCGCGATGGGCACCACGGCCGGCTCCGCGATCCAGAACCAGCCCTGTGACGGCTCCGCCGCGCAGACCTGGAACCGGCGCGCCGACGGCACCCTCCACAACCCGGCGTCCGGGCGCTGCATCGGGGTACCCGGTGACGTCGCCACCAACAGCGTGGACGTGCTCCTCGCGGACTGCGGGACCCCGGTCCCGGCCGGCCAGAAGTGGACGGCCACGGACCGTACGACCTCGTACGTGTACGACGCGAACGGGGATCCGATCGTCCGCCGCAGCCCGGGGAAGACCACGGTCACCCTCGGCGATGACGAGCTGACGTACGACACGGTCGCCAAGACTCTGACCGGTACGCGTTCCTACTCGATCCCGGGCGGGCTCACCATGGTCCGCGTGGGCGCGGGCGGCCTGACCATCCAGCAGGCCGACCACCACGGCTCGGGCGTCCTGACCATCGACGCGGGCACCCTCGCGGTCAGCCGCCGGGCGATGGACCCCTTCGGCAACCCGCGCGGCACCCAGCCGGCCGCGGGCGTCTGGGGCGGGCAGAAGGGCTTCGTCGGCGGCACGAAGGACGACAACACCGGCCTGACGTACCTCGGCGCCCGTCAGTACGACCCGGTCGCGGGCCGGTTCCTCAACCCGGACCCGGTCATCGACCCGGACGACCCGCAGCAGTGGAACGGCTACGCGTACAGCGGCAGTAACCCGGTGAACGCGAAGGACGACAGCGGCATGTTCTGCGACGGCTGCAGCGCCAACGCCGACAACTCCGCATGGGCTCCCGAGCACGGTCCGGGCTGCACCGTCGACACCTGCTACGACGAGGACGGCGTGGCGATGTACAGCACCGTCAGGCGCCAGCCGGCGAAGAGCAACTTCGTGCCATGGCGCAGCGGGAACGGTGCCTGGGGCGCCGGTACGCGCTGGCGCCAGCAGTCGCAGGCGGACCGCGACGCGGTGATCCAGTTGCGGCAGTTCATCGTCTTGGCCAAGGGGACGAACCTGCCGATGTTCGCCAAGACGCTGGAACACTACCTCGGGAACACGGGTGAGGACTTCTGGCTCAACCCGGACGAGGTGGACTCCCTGATGGACTCGGCGGGCGTCGCGGAGAGCCTGGACAGCTACCTGTACCAGGAGTTCAAGGCCTGGGAGAACGACGCCACGGCGCCGGAGCGGACCGACTTCGACTCCGGTTGGAGGAACGCCGCGGCGGGTCCGGCCTCTCCCGACTGGTACCTGGCGGTGCGCGGTCTGCAGTACCGGGTGACCGGTTCGGTCGAGAAGGGCAAGGTCTCGTACCAGGTACAGGTCTTCAAGGACTGGAACTTCGACTACGACGAGGAGATCAAGATTCCGACCGTGGGGAACGTGGACTTCGGTCCGTACGCCGCCCTGCACGCGATGGGGATGGCCCAGGAGTACAAGTTGCGCGGGCAAGGCAACGTCAACACCGTCAACGGCTACTTCGGCAACCTCGGCTGGGGCGGCTAGCACCACCCACCGGGAAGGCCCCGTCCAGCACCACCGGGAAGGCCCCGACCACACACGTGGTCGGGGCCTTCCCCCTTGTCCGGGACCCGCACCAGGTCCCGCCGGCCGCCGCCCAACCTGCCTTCCTCCGGGCCGGCCGAGCGGCTGCCGTCGCGACGCGTGCGGCAGAATCGCCCCGTCTACAGCCCGGACGCCACCGTCAGGCCCTCCAGTACCGCCTCCTCCACCGTGCGCGGGCTGACGCAGTCGCCCACCGTGAAGACACGGTCGGGCGCGACGCCCAGGGCGAGCGGGTCGAGGTCGGTGACCGGGAGGTGGCCCTGGGCCAGTACGACTCCGACCGTGCCCTCCAGCACCACCGGGTCCTCGGTCAGGGTGTGCTGGAGGTAGACGGTGTCGTCGTCCGCGCCGTGGAGCCGGACATGGGGAACGATCTCGATCCGGGCGCGTACGGCCTGGGCCAGCATGGCGGCGCGTACGTACTGCTGCAGGTGCTCGCCGGCCGCGAAGCCGGTCACGCAGAGGGTCACCTTCCGGCCCCGGTCGGCCAGGAGGAGGGCGGTGCCGAGGCCGATCCAGTCGCCGCGCCAGTCCGCCACCACGATCCGCCCCCGGCGGCCGCGTGGGATCTCGGCGTCGCCGCGGATCACCGACCAGGCGTCCAGCACCACCGGGTCGTCCATCAGCTCCATGCGCGGTCGGCGGGGCCGGGCCCCGGTCGCGAGGACCACGGCGTCCGGGGCCGCGGCGGCGAGGCCCGGGGCGTCGATCCGCGAGCCCGTCACGACGCGGACTCCGGCGCGGTGCGCCTCGCCCTCCAGGTTGGTGATCACACCTCCGAACTCGGCCCGCCCCGGAAGCCGTTCGGCAAGGAGCACCTGGCCGCCCACACGTCGGTCCGCCTCGTGCAGTTCCACGTCGTGGCCGCGTGCGGCCGCCACGGCCGCGGCCTTCAGGCCGGCCGGGCCGCCGCCGACCACCAGCACCTTCTTGCGCCGTGTCACGAGCGGCAGAACCCCGAAGCGACGCTCCCGCCCCGTCTCCGGGTGCTGGATGCAAGAGATGGGGTGGCCGAGCTGGAAGTGGCCGATGCAGGCCTGGTTGCAGCCGACGCACGCACGGATCTCCTCGGTACGGCCTTCGGCGGTCTTGGCCGGCAGGTCCGGGTCGCAGATCAGCGCCCTGGTCATCGCGCAGGCGTCGGCCTGCCCGTCCGCGAGGATCTGCTCGGCCTCCTGCGGCTGGTTGATCCGGCCGGCCACCATCACCGGGACGCCGACCACCGCGCGTACCTTCGCGGCGAGCGGGGCGGTGTAACCGGCGGGCCGGAACATGGGCGGAGCGATGTGCTCGGCCCCGGACAGGCTGGACGAGCTGCCCGCGCACACCGAGACGTAGTCGAGGAGACCTTCGGCGTCGAGCCGGGCGACGGTCTCCAGGACCAGCTCCGTGTCCAGGCCGTCGTGGCTGAGTTCGTCGCCCGAGATGCGCAGGCCGACGGCGAAGCCCGGCCGGGCCTCTGCCCGGGCGCTGCGCAGCGCCTCGCGCAGGAACCGCAGCCGCCCCTCGCGGTCGCCGCCCCAACCGTCGGTCCGGACGTTGACGTGGGGGCTGAGGAACTGCGCCGGCAGGTAGCCGTGGCTGGCGACGACCTCCACGCCGTCGAGCCCGGCCTCGCGCAGTCGGCGCGCCGCCTGTCCGTAACCGTCGACGACCTCGTGGATCTCCGCCTCGGTCATGGCGCGCGGCATGACGTGGAAGCGCTCGCTCGGCGTGGCCGAGGGCGCCCACGCCACCGGCGCGGTGCCGTCCTCGGACTCCAGGATCTCCCGGCCGGGGTGGAACAGCTGGCCGAAGACCTTCGTACCGTGCCGGTGCACCGCCGCCGCGAGCCGGGCGTAGCCGGGGACGCACGCGTCGTCCGTGGCCATCAGCACGTGCGTGGTGTAGCGGGCGGACTCGTGCACGCCGGAGACCTGGAGCACGATCAGGCCGACGCCGCCCGCGGCGCGGGCCTCGTGATAGGCGATCAGGTCGTCGGTCACCGCGCCGTCCTCGGCCAGGACCGTGTCGTGGCCGGAGGACAGGATCCGGTTGGGTACGGTGACGCCGCCTATCCTCAGCGGGCTGAACAGGTGGGGGAACCGCGTCGTCATGGGACGTCCTTTCTCGGGCCCGGGCGGGCGGCGGCCGGAAGAGGGCCGCCGCGGCCCGTCAGCGGAGCGTGATGTGCGGTTCGAACGCGTCGAGGAGCAGGTCCCGCATCCGGGCCGGGGACATCTCCCCGTTCCCCGCCAGCACCTGGATGGCCAGGCCGTCCGCGAGAGCGGTGAACCGGCTGGTCAGCGCCTCCGGATCGGCGTCCCCGGCCATCCCCTCGTACTGGCAGGCGTGCACCAGGTCGAGCACGGTCCGCCGCCAGCGGGCGTAGATCTCGCGCTGGCCTTCCCGCAGGGCGGGGTCGAGGATCGCCTCGTTCCACGACTGCACCCACACCGACCATTCGTCGTTGTCGTCCTCGCCGCTGATCAGCTGGACGTCGATCAGCCGCCGCAGCTTCTCGACCGGCCCGTCCGCGTCCCGGAACTCGGCTTCGAGCCGCTGGTGGAGCCGCTCGGCGTAGTGGTGCAGGGCGGCGCGCAGCGCGTCGCCCTTCGTGGGGAAGTGGTAGTGGATCGTGCCCGTGCTGGTTCCGCAGGCGCGGGCGATGTCCGCGACCCGGACCTGGTGGAAGCCGCGGCGGGCGATGAGCCGCGCGGTCTCCTCGAGGATCTGGGCCCGGCGGACCTCCGCGTCGACGGCGTCGGCGCGGCGTCGGGCCTCGGACACCACCGGGTCGTCCGGGGCGATGGGCGGCCGGCCCTCCCCGGTCCGCAGGTACCGCAGGGACACCTTCCCGATCCGCGCGATGGCGGCGAGTTCGCGGTCCGCGAGGCGGCGGCTGCCGTTGAGGGCCTTGGACAGCGCGGTGGGCTCCATGCCGACGCGGGCGGCGAACTCACGCTGGCTGACCGCCGCCGACCGCACCACCAGGCGCGCCCGATCCGCCACGGCCCGGGCGTCGTCGTCCTGCACCCGCCGGATCGCTGTCATCGCACCGCCCCGTCCGCCCCGTCCGCCGCGTCCGCCCAGTCCGCCGCGTCCGCCCCGCCCGACCCGTCCGCCTCGTCCAGGCCGGCGAGGACTTCGTCGGCGGCCCGGTATCCCGACGACACCGCGCCGTCGATGTAGCCGTTCCACTCCGACGCGGTCTCCGTCCCCGCCCAGTGCAGGGGGCCGGTCGGCTCCCGCCAGCCGTGTTCGCCGTGCCCGCTCCATCCGCCGGGCGTCGTGTAGGCCTCGTACCCGCCCTGGGCGAAGGGGTCCTGGGACCAGATCTTCTCCGTGTAGTCGCGCGGCCGTCCGGCCCGGGGGCCGGCCACGGAGACGAGGCTGTCCAGTACGGCCGCCCTGCGGCCGGCCTCGTCCAGGGCGGCGAAGCCGTCCAGGCGGTCGCCGTACACGAATCCGACGAGAACGCCGTGCGAGCCGTCCTCGGGGGAGTTGTCGAACACGACGCCGATCGGCCCGTCGTCGTACAGGGTCGCCACCCCGGACAGCCCCTCCTCGCGCCAGAACGGGGTGTCGTAGACCGCGTGGACCTTGGCGACGCGTCCCATCGGACTGTGCGACAGCCAGCCGTCCCGGGCGGCGGGCAGGGGCGGCACGAAGTCCACGGCCCGTACGGCGTGCGGGGGCAGGGCCACGATCGCCCGGCGCGCCCGGAGCAGGGTGGTCGAGGTGCGGACGCGGACGCCGTCGGCGTCGTACGCGATCGCGAGCGCCTGCTCGCCGAGGCGGACGCGGTCGCCGAGCAGGGCCGCGACCGCGCGGGCCGGGCCGGCGGCGCCCGTGGCGAACCGGCTGTCCTGGGCGCAGCCGCGGGTCTCCATCAGCTGCTCGAAGCCGCCGGCCGCGGCGATGTAGAAGAGCACGTGGAAGAGCGAGATCTCGTCGGGCTCCGCGCACCACAGCCCTTGGACGGCGAGGGCCAGGCGGCGCAGGGCGTCCGCGTCGTCGGTTTCGGACCGGAAGAAGGACTGTGCCGTCCGCGCGTCCCATTCCTCGAAGCGGGCCGTGCGCCACGGCCGGACGGTGTCCACGGTGCGGGCGAACTCGTCGAGGAGCTCGGTGACCCGGACGTACTCGGCTGTGCCGGGCCCGTCGGCGGGTGCGGCGCCGGTGTAGGGGACCCTCGCGCCGTCGTGCCAGACCTCGATGTGGCTGCCCTTCTCCCAGGTCGGGAAGGTGGGGCAGCCGAAGCGTGCGGCGAGTTCGACGAGGCGGGTCTGTGTGGGGCCGACCCATTGGCCGCCGTGGTCGATGGGTCCGCCGCCCGGTCGGATCTCGGTCAGGACCCGTCCGCCGACCCGGTCGGAGGCTTCGACCAGGGTGAAGTCGACGGCGTTGTCGTGGAGTCGGAGTGCCGCGGCCAGCCCGGCGTACCCTCCGCCCACGACGACGACATCGGATTCGATCAGATGCGTTCCGCTCTGTCTCTCCATGGCCCGAGAGGATGCGGCAACACTGACGAGTGCGTCAATGGTTGCGGCAGGAGGATCGCGCCGCACGGCCGGTGAGGGAGGCGCGGCCCTATCGACCGGCCGTCAGCGTCTCGTGATCGATGCCCAGTTCGGTCACGAGGGCGTCGTCCACCCACTCCAGCATCGTGGCGCGGCTGAGCGTTCCCTTGTACGAGGTCATCTGCACGGCCAGTCCGTCGAGCAGCGCGGTCAGACGCCAGGCCACGTTCTCGGGGTGGTCGCAGACGAACTCGCCGGCTGCCACGCCCTGCGCGACGACGTCGGCGATCGTGGCCTTCCACTGCTGGTCGAGGTCGTGGGCGACCTTCCTGAGGGCGGGTTCGCGCAGCGCGGCCGCCCAGCCCTCGATCCAGAGCCGCCAGCCCTTCGCCTGCCCGGTCGGCGCGTACCAGCGCACGGCCGAGCGCAGCCGGAGCGCGGCGCTGGTACGGGGCTTGTCCAGCAGTCTGCGCAGGTGGGCGAGGTCTCCCTCGGCGGCGTGGGCGAAGGCCTCGGCGACGAGCAGTTCCTTGGTGGAGAAGTGGTAGAGCACCAGGGAGCTGCTGACTCCGAGCGCCGAGGCGACGTCCGCGATGCGCACGCCGCTGACGCCGCGGGCTTCGATCTGCTCGACGGCGACGCGCAGGATCTCCGCGCGTCGCTCTTCCACGCTCAACCGGACTCTGGCCACGGCTTTACCCTACACAGCTCTTGACAGTGCCGTGTGGCCGGGCTCACAGTGCTGGCTACTGACTGGCCGTTCAGTCAGATGATGTGCCGCTCCGTACGTGACCTCCCCGTGCTGCCGTAGGAGTCCGCCCCGTGACCCAAGTACCCGTCACCGCCAGCAGGGCCGAAGAGCCCACACCCGAGACCCCCGACCTCTCCGAGGGCTGGGGCGAACAGCGCGGCCGGCTCCGCAAGGAACTGCGCCGTTTCGACGTCCTGCTGTTCCTCATATGCACCCTCGTCGGACTCGACACGATCGGGTCGGTCGCGGCGCAGGGCCCGCAGGGGCTGACCTGGATGGCCATCCTCGCGCTGCTCTTCTTCCTCCCCTACGGACTCCTCGTCGCCGAACTCGGCTCGGCCTTCCCCGTCCAGGGCGGCCCGTACGTCTGGACCCGGCTCGCCTTCGGCCGGCTCACGGCGGGCCTCAACCAGATCCTCTACTGGATCTCCAACCCGGTGTGGGTGGGCGGCAGTCTGTGCATCATCGCCCTCACCACCTGGGAGGAGTTCTTCACGCCGCTGCCCGGTCTGTGGAAGTACGCCGCCGGTCTCGTCTTCATCTGGGGCGGCGCGCTCGCCGTCGTCCAGTCCGTCCGGGTCGGCAAGTGGGTGCCGATCGCGGGCGCCGTCGCACGGATCGTGCTGCTGGGGTTCTTCCTCGTCTCGGTGGTCGTCTTCGCCGTGCAGAACGGCGTGCACGCCCTGCCCGCGAGCGAGTTCTCACCGACCTACGCCGGTTTCGTGGCGCTCGTCCCCGTCCTGATCTTCAACTACGTCGGCTTCGAACTGCCCAGCTCCGCGGCCGAGGAGATGCGCAACCCGCGCCGCGACATCCCGCTCTCCATCCTCCGCTCCGGCGTCGCCTCGCTCCTGCTCTACGGCGGGCCCATCCTCGGCATCATGTTCGTCCTGCCCAGTGAGAAGATCGGCAGCCTCGGCGGTTTCATCGACGCCTGCAAGGCCGTCTTCACGGTCTACGGCGGCTCCATCGCCGCGGACGGCACGGTCACCCTCACCGGCGCGGGCACCGTCTTCGGCGGCATCGCCGCCGCGGGGCTCATCATCGGCCTGCTGACCTCCGGCGTCACCTGGGCGATGGGCGCACACCGTGCCCAGGCCGTCGCCTGCGCCGACGGCGCCGGGCCGGCCTGGCTCGGCGCGATCTCCGAGAAGCACGGCACCCCGGTGCGGGTGAACCTGCTCTCGGCGGTCCTCGCGTCGATCCTCCTCGTGGCCGCCCTCAACCTCACCGAGGGCGACGGCGAGAAGTACTTCGCGGCGGGCCTGGGCCTGACGATCTGCACGACCTTCATCTCGTACGTCGTCACCTTCCCGAGCCTGCTGGTGCTGCGCCGCAAGTACCCCGACACACCACGCCCGTACGCCGTCCCGGGCGGCCGCCTCGGCACCTGGACGGTCACCGCGCTCGCGACCGGCCTGGTCGCCTTCACGGTGGTCGTACTGATCTGGCCGGGCTTCGGCGTCGGCTGGTTCGGCACGGAGGGTTCCCCCGCGGACTCCCTGCCCGAGGCCTTCGCCGGCCAGCGCCTCGCGTACACGCTGAGCCAGGTCGTGCCGCTGCTGATCATCGCGGTCATCGGCCTCGTCTTCTACGCGGCGGGCGCGAAGACCCGTCGTACGAAGAGCTGAGGCTCACGCCGGGCGACCGGGGGCCGGCACACGGGTGACCGTGCTGTCGTCCTCGCGGACGGCCCGCACGTGACGGAAACCGATGCGGCCGAGGAGCGCCGGGGAAGCCCGGTCCTCCTCGGCCGCAGCCGTGCGCGCGTCCGGAAGACCGGTGCCGGCCCTCCCACGCCTGAGGGGCGGCGCACGGGCCGCCCCTCGCTGCGTACGGTCTGCTCCGCTACCCGGCCGACCGCCCGTACACCTGCTTCCCCAGCCACTGGCCGCCGTCCACCGTGAGGCACTCGCCGGTCAGGTACGACGCCCCGTCGCCCAGGAGGAACAGCGACGCCTCCGCGATCTCGGCGGGGTCGGCGAAGCGGCCTGCCGGGACCGTGGCCAGAACCTCCTCGCGGGCCTCGTCGGTGGCCCACAGGGCCGCGCCGGCGCCCTCCGTCTCCGTCGGGCCGGGGGCGATGCAGTTCAGGCGGATGCCCAGCGGGGCGAGCTCGACCGCCAGGGTCCGCGTCATGGCCAGGACGCCGGCCTTCGCGGCGGCCGAGTGGACGGTGCCCGGGTGGCCGTGCCAGGCGTACGTGGCGATCACGGAGAGGATCGAGCCGCCGGTGCCCTGTTCGCGCAGCTTGCGGGCGACGGCACGGGTGCAGTAGTACGAGCCGTTGAGGACGATGTCGACGACGGCGCGCCAGCCGCCCGGGGACAGGTCGATGCCGGGGACGACGAAGTTTCCGGCGGCGTTGTTGACCAGCCCGTCCAGCCTGCCGAACCGCTCGACCGCCGCGGCCACCAGCGCGTCCACCGCCTCCGGGTCGCGTACGTCCGTCGGCACCGCGAGGGCCTCCCCGCCGGCCTTCTCGATCAGAGCGACCGTCTCGTCGAGCCGCTGAGGGGTGCGGCCCGCCACGGTGACGCGCGCACCCGCCGCCGCCAGCGCCAGCGCGATCGCGCGGCCGATGCCGCTGCCGCCGCCGGTCACGAGGTACGTACGGCCGGCGAACCGGCCGGGTTCCGATGTCATGTCAGCACTCCATGGGCGTCGAGGGCGACCGCGCCGCCCGGGTGGACGAGCAGCGGATTGACTTCGAGTTCGATGAGCTCGGGATGCTCGGACGCGGCCCGCGCCAGCGCGCACAGGGCGTCCGCGGCGGCATCCAGGTCGACGGCGGGCGCGCCTCGCCAGCCGGTGAGCAGCGGTGCGTGCCGCAGGGAGAGCAGCAGCTCGCGCGCCCGTCCCGGGGTGAGCGGGGCGAGGGCGAGCGCGGTGTCGGCGAGCAGTTCGGCGGTGACCCCGCCGAGGCCGACCATGGCGACGGGCCCGAACGCCGGGTCGTATCGCACTCCGGCGATGAGCTCGACGGAGTGGGGGTGGACGGCCATCTCCTCGACCGCGTACCGGGTGACGCCGGTGGCGGCACGCATCCGGGCGAAGGCGGCGCGCAGCGCGGTCTCGTCGGCGATGCCGAGGGCCACCCCGCCCGCCTCGGTCTTGTGGGCCAGGCCCATCGCCTTGAGGACGAGCGGGTATCCGGTGCGGTGGGCGGCGTCGGCCGCCTCGTCGGCCGTGCCGACGAACTCGGCGGTGGGGAAGTCGAGTCCATGGGACCGGAGCAGGGTCCGGACGCTCTCGTACCCCCCGTCCGCGACGGGGCGGGACGGGGACGGCACCCGCTCGGGCGGCGCGTACGGCGTCGCGCGTGCCTGCCGGGCCGCATGGGCCAGGGCGGTCGCGGCCTGCTCGATGCGCTCGTAGACGGGTACGCCGTGTTCGCGCAGCACGGTCAGGGCCGGGGTGTCGCGGGCCATGGTGTGGACGACGAGCAGCCGGCCGGCCTTTCCCGCGGCCTCCGCCAGCTCCTCGGCGACCTCGCACTCCTCGCGGGTCTGGTCGGGGTTGGCCGTGGCGTAGTCGCCGAAGTAGCCGGTGAGGACCGTGGCATCGGTGTCCCCGCCGTCGAGCAGGGCCCGGGTGATCCGGGCGTAGTTGCGGAGGTCCGCCTCCCCGGCGCCCGCGAGGTCGACGGGGTTGCCGCAGCCGCCCCGGCCGGGGAGGTGTGCGGTGACGGCGGCCCGGGTGGCCTCGTCGAGAACGGGGACGTCGAGCCCGCGGGCGGCCAGCGCGTCGGCGGCGAGCGCGCCCTGGCCTCCGCTGTCGCCGACGACGGCGATGCGCGCCGCTTCGGGGGACGCGGGGGCTCCGCCGGCGGCGTCCGCGGGTACGGCCCGGCTCAGCCCGGGGCACGGCCCTTGTCCCTGTCCTTGTCCCTGCCGCTGCCCTTGCCCCCGCGCCCGCCTCTGCCCCAGACCGTGCCGTGCCGCCGTCAACAGCACGGCCGTGTCGACCAGTTCGCCCGCCGACTCCAGCAGGATCGCGCCCGTGTCGCGGCAGACGGCGTCCACCACCGCCCGGGCGCTCACCAGCGCGCCCGTGTGGGAGGCCGCCGCGCGGCCGGAGGCCTCGCTGCGGCCGAGGGTCAGCAGCAGGACGGGCTTGCCGGCCGCGTGGGCGGCGGCCAGGGTACGGGCCAGGCGCCGCCCGTCCCGGAAGTCCTCCACGTACGCGGCGACGACGCGCGTCGCTTCGTGGGCGATCAGCGCGTCGAGGGCGTCCGCCGCGTCGATGTCGCGCTGGTTGCCGAGCGAGACGAACCGGGAGAACCCCTGTCCGGCCCGGGAGAGGAGTCTGCCGATCTCGAGTGCGAGGTTGCCGCTCTGCGACACGAGCCCGACCCCGCCTGCCGGGAAGTCGCCCCAGCTCAGGCGTAGTTCGGTGGTGGTGTCGACGACGCCCATGCAGTTGGGGCCGAGCAGCCGCCCGCCGTGCGAGGTGACGAGCGCGGCCAGTTCCCGTTCCTCCTGCGGACCGGACCCGCCGGACGTGATCACGGTGAAGCACCGCGCGCCCGCCGCGAGTCCCTGGACGACCACGGGCCGCACCTGCGATGGCGGCACCGCGACGACGACCTGCTCGGGGACGGTCGCCAGGGACCCGAGGTCCGGCAGGAAGGGTACGCCGTCGAGGTTGCCGCCCCGCTGGTTGACGAGGTGGACGGTGCGCCGGGAGCGTCCGGCGAGGGCGCCGGCGGCCAGCCAGTAACCCCACTTGGCGGGGTCGGCGGAGGCCCCGACGACAGCGACGGAACGCGGGTCGAAGAGGGCGTCCAGGCTCATGCGTACCAGCCGAAGCGCGCGGCGATCACCGGCAGCCGGTCCGCGACGACGCCGTGCGCCGCCGCGCGCGGGGTGGTCCCGTCGCGCTCGGCCCGGGTCAGGACCTGCTCGACCAGCGCGCGCATGGAGCGCCGGATGTGGGCGAACGCCTCGTCCGGGTCCGCGCCGATGTCGCCGAAGAGGGTCCACCACCACCAGGCGTTGGTGGCCGAGTTGACGACCACGTCCGGCAGGACGGTGATGCCGCGCGCCGCCAGCAGGTCCTCGGCCTCCGGCAGGACCGGCATATTGGCCGCCTCGGCGATCCAGCGGGCCGTGATGCCGGCCTGGTTGCCGGCGTCGACCGCGTACGAGACGGCGGCCGGGACGAGTACGTCGGCGTCGGCGGACAGCCAGGCGTCGCCGGGCAGTTCGCGGTCGTCCGCGCGCAGGGCGGCGCGGTCCACGGTCCCGTACGCGTCCCGGGCGGCCAGCAGCGCCTCCACGTCCAGGCCGTCCGGATGGACGATCGTCCCCTTGACGTCGGCCACGGCGACGATCTTCAGCCCGGCCCGGGCCAGGAAGCGGGCGGTCGCCCCGCCCATCGTCCCGAAGCCCTGCACCGACACCCGCGTCCCCGCATGGGGGACACCGGCCCTGTCCAGCGCCGTCAGGACCGATTCGGCGACCCCGCAGCCGCCCGCCAGCTCGTCGAGCCCGATGCCGTCCACGTCCACGGCGAACGCGTCCGCGAGCCGGCGCCGGGCCGCGGGCTCGTCGTCGAGCAGCGGGTACACGGCCTGGATCGAGGAGACCAGACCGGCCTCGGCGGCCGCGCGGTCGACGAGGTCCTGGGTGAGGCCGAGGTCCTCGCCGGTGGTCCAGAAGTGCTCGATGTGCGGCCGCATCGCGCGGAGGTAGCGGACCAGCACCCCATATGCCTCGGGGTCGCGCGGGTCGCAGTCGATGCCGCCCTTGGCGCCGCCGAGTGGGATGTAGCGGCCCTCGGGGTCGTAGTGCAGGGCCTCCTTCATCGTCATGCCGCGGGCCAGGCCGGCGACCTCGTCGAGGGTGCAGCCCTCCCGCATCCGCAGCCCGCCGCTGGAGACGCCGCGTACGAGCCGGTCGATCACCAGGTGGCCCTGGCGGCCGGTCACGTGGTCCGTCCAGGTGAGGGAGATGAGAGGGGTGGGCGTGAGGGCGGTCGCGGTCTCGGGCGTCATCGGGGGGACTCCTCGGGAACGTCGGGAACGTCGGAGACTTCGGGAACATCGGGAACTTCGGGAACGGTGAGGACGGTGGGTCCGGGAGCGGTCAGCGCGCGGGCCAGGGCGGCGGCGAGCTCCTCCGGCGAACGGACCACCGCGCCCCGGCCGCCGTAGGCGCGGGCGAGCGCGGGGAGGTCGACGGCGGGCAGGTCCACCGCCAGGGGAGTGTCCCCGCGGGCCGCCATCTCCTCGCGGATCTCGCCGTAGCCGCCGTTGTCGAAGACCACGACGGGAAGCGGGAGCCGAAGCTGCGCGGCGGTGGCGAGCTCCTGCACGGAGAACTGCAGGCCGCCGTCGCCGCTGAGGGCGACGACCTGCCGCTCGGGGCACGCGGTCTTCGCGCCGATCGCGGCGGGCAGGGCGTAGCCGAGGGTGCCGAAACCGGTGGGGTGCAGATAGCGGCCTTCGGGGCCGAGGGGCAGATGGGGCAGTGCGCCGTAGTAGCAGCACTGGGCGCTGTCGGAGGTGAGGACGGCGTCCTCGGCGAGGACGCGGCGCACGGCGTGGAGGTACGGCAGCCAGCGCGCGTCGCGGGTACGGGTCTCGTCGTCCCGGGCCGCACGGAGGGCACGGACGCCGGCGGGGTCCGCGGGGACGTCGTCGGTTCCTCCTCGGCACTCGGCGAGCAGTGCCTTGAGCAGGGCGCGTGCGTCGCCCACCAGGGGCACGTCCGCCGGGAGTCCCGCGTACATCTGGGCGGGGTCCACGTCGACCCGGATCAAGGTGCCCGTCAGGGCCGGCGGCGGACCCCAGATGTCGGACTCGGCCAGCTCCGTGCCGACGGCGAGGATCACGTCGCGGTCCACCAGCCACTTCTGCACGGCCGGGCTGTGCAGCGACACGCCCAGCGAGAGCGGATGGCGCTCGTCCATCACGCCCTTGCCGTTGGCGGTGGTCACGGCGGGCGCGCCCAGCTCCTCGGCGAGCGCCGCGCATTCCGCGGCCGCCGCCCGGGCCCCTCCGCCCAGGACCAGCGCGGGCCGTCGGGCCGCGCGCAGGGCTTCGGCCGCCTTCCCCACCGCCGCCGGGTCGGGTGCGGGGGGTCCGGTGAGCGGCGCACGCCGTACGGGCCCTGCCGGCTCCACGGTCTCAAGCAGGTCCAGCGGCACCTCGATGTGCACCGGACGGGGCCGGCCCGTACGGAAGAGAGTGAAGGCCCGTGCCACCGCCGAGCCGATCTCCTCCACCGACGACACCCGGTGGCTGAAGGCCGCGACGCCGCGCAGAGCCTCGGTCTGGCTGCGCATCTCGTGGAGGAGCCCGGTGGACTGCCGGGGGTGCCGCAGCGGCATGCCGGGGGAGACGACGAGCAGCGGCACGCTGTCGGAGTAGGCCTGGCCGACGGCGGCGGCGATGTTCAGCAGCGCGGGGCCGGTGGTGGTGATCGCGACACCGGGTCGGCCGGACACCCGGGCGTACGCGTCGGCGGCGTATCCCGCACCCTGTTCGTGACGGGGCGTCACATGGCGTATGCCGTAGTCCCGGAGGTGGCGGTAGATCTCCAGGTTGTGCGTGCCGGGGATCCCGAAGGCGTCGGTGACACCGTGCGAGGCGAGGGCGCGGACGACGGCCTCGCCGCCGGTGACGGCCTCGCCTTCCTCGGGCGGAGTCGTCATCACAGGCCCCGCGAGATCACGAGCCGCATGATGTCCGAGGTGCCCTCCTCGATCTCCTCCAGCTTGGCGTCCCGCATCCACTGCTCCACCGGGTACTCGCGCGAGTAGCCCCAGCCGCCGAGGGTCTGCACGGCGGCCCAGGTGCAGTACGCGGCCGTCTCCGAGGCGGTCAGTTTGGCCATGGCGGCCTCGGTCGTCGCGGACAGGCCGGCGTCCAGGCGCTTGGCCGCGCGCCAGGTCATCAGGCGGGCCTGCTCGATCCGGGTCCGCATGTCGGCCAGCCGGAACGCCACCGCCTGGTGCTCGATGATCGGCTTGCCGAACTGCTGCCGGGTGCGCGCGTAGTCGCGTGCGTACTCGTACGCGGCCCGCGCCACGCCGGTCGCCGCCGCCCCCAGCACGACCCGCGAGATGTCGAAGGTCCGCATGAGCCCCCGGAAGCCCTGCCCCTCCTCTCCGAGGCGGTTCTCCTCGGGCACGAAGGCGTCGGCGAGGAAGATCTCCCGGCACACGATGGCGCGTTGGCCCATCTTGCGCATGGGCTCGCCGAAGGTGACGCCGGGAGTGTCCTTGCGCAGCAGGAAGGCGGTCACGCCCCTGGAACGTTGAGTGGGGTCGGTCTTGGCGAAGACGACGTACTGCTCGGCCTCCCCCGCGTTGGAGATCCAGGCCTTCTGGCCGCTCAGCAGGTAGCCACCGGCGGTGCGGGTGGCCGTCGTCACGATGGAGGCGGCGTCGGAGCCGGCGCCGGGTTCCGTGGTGGCCAGGGCGGTCATCGGGGTGTCGGGACCGGTCAGCGGGGTGAGCCAGGTCCGCTTCTGTTCCTCGGTGCCGAGTTCGAGCACCGGGTCGGCGAAGAAGCCGTTGGAGCAGAGCAGGTTTCCGATGCCGAGGTCGCCGACGCACAGCTCCTCCTGCACGAGGCACTGGGTGAAGACGTCGGTGAAGCCGCCGCCTCCGTACTCCTCGGGAAGCATGAAGCCGGTGATGCCGACCTTGGCGGCCTTGTGCCACAGGTCCCACGGCGTCTCGACGTCGGCCTCGTCCACGGCGCGCGCCCGCGGGCGGATCTCGTCACGGGCGAAGGCCCGGGTGAGTTCGACGATGCCACGCTGCTCGGGGGTGAACGGAACCAGCTCGGTGGGGAGGTCGGACATGGTGCCTCCAGGTGTGGCAACGGGGTCGCTAACTGAACCGTCAGTCAGTATCGAGAGGCATCGGCGGCACTGTCAACGCCCGGGATCCGCCCACTTCCGCCCCCCGCCTCCGGACCGACCTCCGGGAGTCGCGGGCCGGCTGCCGGCTCGTCGGGGTGGCGGTGATCACGGATGCCCGCGGGGGAGCGCTGCGTACGCGTGTGGCGTCGTCGTGGTGGGACCCGGTCGGGCGAACGACGCCAAGTGGTCAACGTCGGTGCCCATCATGACCCGCCGTTGCTGGCCTCGGAGGACGGCCAGCGGTGGATGTCGGTAGCGCTTGCTGGAGCAGCCTGCGGCGGGCCTTGACCCCCGGTCTTGGACACCGTAGAGGCTTGGATCTTGATGGCCCAGGAGAACGGAGTCCCCGTAGGGACGAAGCACTACCCCGCCGAGTTCAAGGCGGACGCAGTCGCGTTGTACCGGGCGAGGCCGGGAGCCACGATCAGGTCCGTCGCCACCGATCTGGGAGTGCACACCGAGACACTCCGGAACTGTATCGGGGCCGCCGGCGGACGGTGCCCTGGCGCCCGCTTTGCGCCGCGGGCCGCGACCCGGAGCGCCGGTGACGACGTTCAGACTGAGCTGGCCGCAGCGCGGAAGAGGATCCGCGAGCTGGAAGGAGCGCGACATCCTCCGCGAGGCGGCCCGGTATTTCGGAGGGGAGACGCGCTGGACCGGTCGAGGGCGGTGATCGACTCCAGCCACGTCCGGGCCGCCCGGCGCGGCCCCAAAGCGGTCCCAGCCTGGTCGACCGAGCACGTCCGGGCAGCAAGCACCACGTTTTCGTCGACGGGCAGGGCATCCCGCTCGCGGTATCGCTGACCGGCGGAAACTCCGGCTGAAGGCCGCCCTCCTCGGACGCTCCAGGGGCGGGCAGACCATCAAGGTCCACCTCCCTGCCGACCGCAAGTGCCGCCCGCTGGCGTTCGTCCTGACCGCGGGCCAGACAGCGGACAGCCCACAGTTCATCCCCGTCCTGAAGAAGGTGCGGGTGCGCGGGGCTGTCGGCCGTCCCCGCGCCCGGCCGGACGCGGTCGCCGGAGACAAGACTTACTCGTCTCGCGGCAACCGTGCCCACCTGCGCAAACGTCGTATCAAGGCGGTCGTCCCAGAGAAGACGGACCAGGCCGCCAACCGGAAGAAGAAGGGCTTCAGAGGTGGCCGATCCGACAGCTACCTCGCCGGTCTCCACCTGGGCGCCTCGATGATCTGGATCAAGGACCTCACCAGGACCACCCGATGATCACGACTCGATATGCCCCTGGGCGACGCGCTGAGGTGCCGGACGCCAAGGGCTGGCAGGAGTCGAGTCAACGGTCAACCAGCCGTGGACGCGGGGCTTCACCCGTGGGTTCCGCGTCGGTGCCGTCGGTGCCGACCGGGCCGCGGGGAAGCATCCGGTCCAGCCACTTCGGCAGCCACCAGTTGGTCCGGCCGAGGAGTGTCATGGTCGCCGGTACCAGCACCATGCGTACGACCGTGGCGTCGATGAAGATCGCGGTGGCCAGGCCGAGCCCGAACATTTTGGTGGAGGGGTCCTCGGCGACGGCGAAGGACAGGAAGACCGCCACCATGATGAGGGCGGCCGAGGTGATGATCCGGGCGGTGCGCGAGACGCCCTCGACGATCGCCGTGCCGTTGTCGCCGGTGCGCAGGTACTCCTCGCGTATGCGGGAGAGGAGGAACACCTCGTAGTCCATCGACAGGCCGAACAGGATGGCGAAGAGGAACATCGGGATGAACGACACGATCGGAACCGTCGCTTCCAGCCCGATGAGTGCGCCTCCCCAGCCCCACTGGAAGACCGCGACCATGATGCCGTAGGCCGCGCCGATGCTCAGCAGGTTCAGCAGTACCGCCTTGAGCGGTACGAGTATCGAGCGGAAGATCAGCATCAGCAGCAGGAACGACATCGCCAGCACGGCGGCGACGAACGCCGGCAGGCGCTGGCTGGTGCGCTGGCCCACATCGGACAGGCTCGCGGCGGCGCCGCCGACGTGGGCCCTGGCCGGGCCGTGCCCGATCGCCGTGGGCAGCACGTCGGTGCGCAGCCGGGCGATGGTGTCGGCCGTGGCCTTGTCCTGAGGGCTGGTGGTCGGGAACACCACGAGGGTCGCGATGCCGGTGGCCCGATCGATGTGCGTCGGCGCGACGGATGCGATGCCCGGATCCGCCGCGACCGCCCCGACGAGTCGGTCCAGCACTCCCGGATCACCGGTGGGGTCCGCGGCGATGACGAGGGGACCGTTGGTGCCCGGGCCGAACCCCTCGGCGACGAGGTCGTAGGCCCGGCGCTCGGTACGGCTGTGGGGCAGTGAGCCGTCGTCGGGCAGGCCGACGCGCAGGCCGAGCACGGGCAGCGTCGCGGTCAGCAGCAGCCCCGCCGCGCCGACCGCGTACGGCACCGGGTGCCGGCTGACGTGCCCGATCCAGCGACGCCACCCGGCGGCGTGGGCGGCGCCTGCCGCCGGGTCCCGCCGCCGTGCGAGTCGGCCCGGCTTCCTGGCCTGCAGAGCCCGGCCGATCCGGCCGGCCCGGGCCAGGCGCGGGCCCGCCGCGCCGAGGAAGGCCGGCAGCAGCGTCACCGACGCGAGCACCATCGTCAGGACGACGATCGAGACGGCAACCCCGCCCACCGTCATGAACGGCACGTTCGCGACCGCCAGGCCGAGGATCGACACGACGACGGTGCCGCCGGCGAAGACCACCGGCCGCCCCGCCGTTGCCACCGCTCGTCCGGCCGCCGCCTGCGGATCGAGCCCGCGCGCGAGGTACTCCCGGTGCCTGGCGAGCACGAACAGCGCGTAGTCGATGCCCACTCCGAGCCCGACCATGCTGCCCAGGACCGGCGCGAAGGTGGGGACCTCCGTCGCCCCCGCCAGTACCGTCATCGTGGCGACCCCGACGGTCAGCCCGAAGACCGCCATGCCGATCGGCAGCGCGGCGGCGACGAGCGAACCGAACGCCAGGAACAGGATCGCGGCCGCGGCGAGGAGGCCGATCAGCTCGCTCGCGCCGCCGTCGGGGTCGGAGAAGGCGTAGAAGAGGTTCCCGCCCATCTCGATGCGCAGCGGCAACTCGGCGCGCAGTCGGTCGCCGAGATCGACGAGGGCGTCGAGGTCTTCGGCCGACAGCCGGCTCTGGTCGGGGTACTGCACCCGGACGACCGCGATCCGCCCGTCGGCCGAAACGAGGCCGCCGCGCACGGCGGTGTCCCCGCCCGCGTCGAGCGCCCCCGCCGGGTCGCTCGCGGCGAGCACGTGCGGCAGCCGCTTCACCTCGGCCCGCAGCCGCGTGAGAGCGGTGCGCGCGCCGTCGTCGTCGAAGAACGTCGTAGCGCCGTCGAGGGGGGTGACGACCACTTGGGCGGTCATCCCCTCCTGGCCGGTGCCTGCCCGCCCGATCAGTTCCGCGGCCCGCTGGGAGTCCAGTCCCGGAGCGGTCATCGAATCCGCGGTACGCCCGCCGAAGGCGATCGCGGCGAGGACGGCGAGCGTGGCGGCGACCAGCCATGCCGAGATCACCCGCCAGGGACGGCGGGCGGCGCCTGCGCCCAGGCGCAACAGGGCTTTCGAGAGCATCGGTTCCTCCAACCACCTCGTCGGCCGTCCTTGTACGGCCGACGATGCCGAGGCTCCTCGCCACGGCGCTTGGCGGCATCGGCCCGCGGGCCGCGGATCCGTCGGCCCCGAGGCGGAGTGACGACCCGTACTTTCGGCCGATGCGCGGCACGCCGCGGCCCCTAGGCTGAGAACCGTGCTCCGAGACGACCTGCGAACCCTGTGGACCGAACCCCGGCCGCCCGACGCGCCCGCCCGGGTGTGGCGGGACTGGGCGCTGCTCGCCACGGGCCTTGCCGATGTGGCGCTGGAGGCCACCCTGCGCGAGAACGTCGTATGGCGACCGGTGGCGGTGGTGCTCGCCGTATGGCTGTGCCCGCTGCCCCTGTGGCGCCGGACCCGCCCGCTGGCGATGGTGACGCTGGCGTTCGGCTCGGTGATCCTGCTTCCGGTGGCCTCGCTCGTCACCGAATCGCGCGAGCCTGTCGGCCTGTACACCGGTGCGGTCGTGCTCGTGCTGGTGTACGCGCTGCCCCGGTGGGGATCGGGACGCGAGATCGTGCTGGGCGGCGCGGTGATCCTCGCGGCCGGCGCGCTGTGTGTCGTCACGGACGGGACCCCGGTCGTCGAAAAGGTCGTGGGCTTCGTCTTCCTGCTGGTGCCCGGCGTGGTCGGGGCTGCCGTGCGGTTCCGAGTGACCGCTCGCGAGCGGCAGTTGGAGCAGGTGCGCTCCCGCGAGCGCGAGCAGCTCGCCCGGGAACTGCACGACACGGTGGCCCACCACGTGTCGGCCATGGTGATCATCGCCCAGGCGGGCCGGGTGCTCGCGGGCGCCGACCCGTCCGCCGCCGTCGAAGCGCTGGAGGGGGTCGAGGAGGAGGGGGCGCGCACGCTGGAGGAAATGCGCGCCATGGTCGCCGCGCTGCGCGACCGCGGGGTCGGCGCCGAGCTGGCGCCCCCTGCCGGAGTCGCGGATCTGGAGCGCCTGGTGCGCACCCCGGGTGGTCGCCTCAGGGTCGACCTGGGGCTCGACGGCGAACTGGACGCGCTGCCCCCGGCCGTGGACGCGGCCGTCTACCGGATCGTGCAGGAGTCGGTGACCAACGCGCTGCGCCATGCGGTCGACGCGACCGAGCTCGTCGTTCGGGTCGCCGCGGAACGGCACACGGTACGGGTGAGCGTGCGCGACAACGGCCGGCGCACCGGCCGGGGTCGCGACGGATACGGACTTACCGGACTGCGCGAGCGCGCGACCCTGCTCGGCGGCACACTACGAGCCGGCCCGGGTACCGACCGGGGCTGGCACGTCGAAGCCGAACTGCCGGGAGCGAGGAGCGAGAGCGGTGTCCATTCGGGTCCTCGTCGCTGACGACCAGACGATCATCCGCACCGGGTTGCGGATCATCCTGAACGCCCAGCCCGGCATCGAGGTGGTCGGCGAGGCCGCCGACGGGCGGGAAGCGGTACGTCTGGCCCGCGAACTACGTCCGGACGTCTGCCTGTTCGACATCCGCATGCCCGTACTCGACGGGCTCGGGGCCACCCGGCTGGTCGCCGGCCCGGGCGTCGCCGACCCGCTGGCCGTGGTCGTCATCACCACGTTCGACCTCGACGAGTACGTCTACGGCTCACTGCGTGCCGGCGCACGCGGATTCCTCCTCAAGGACACGGGACCAGACCTTCTGGCGCAGGCCGTACGGTCGGCGTCCGACGGTGAGGCGCTCATCGCTCCCAGCGTCACCGTCCGTCTGCTCCAGGCATTCGCGGACCTGCCCGCCGGCCGGCCCGTGGCCCAGCCGGTCTCCCCCGTCACCGCCCGCGAGGAGCAGGTGCTCCTCGCCGTCGCTCGCGGGCTGACCAACACCGAGATCGCCGATGCACTGCACATCAGCCTCAGCACGGTGAAGACGCATCTGGCCAGCCTGATGGCCAAACTCGGCGCCCGCAACCGGGTCGAGATCGCGATGTGGGCCTACGAAACACGCCGCATCCTCCCCGGAACCTGAGCCGGGTGCCGGGCCGTGCCCCTATGAGTCCCCGCCCGGCCATCAGCGCACCGGTCGGCTCACGTCGGCTCCACCTGCACGCCTCGATGATCTGGGCTGAACTCGGTCGCGCCGATCGTCGTCGAGCGCTTCCCGGGCGAGTTGGAGTCAGGCGGCGGTCGCGGAGGACCCTTCCAAGCCTTCATGCGGGCGAAGGTGTGCTCGACGCGAGCGCGGACTCTGCGGTGGGAGGCGTTGTGTTCTTCCTTCCAGGCCAACAGCTCTGCCTGACCGCGTTCTCGGCGATGCGGGATGATCAGGCCGGTGCCGCGGTAGCCACCGTCTGCAATCACGGTGGTGCTGCCGACCGAGTTCTTACGAACTGGTGCGTGACAGCGGCTGATGGCGTGGCCATTGCCGGGTGGCAGGAGCCGGATGCGGCGATCATGGTCAACCGGACGGTTCTCGCGCATCAGGTGTTCACGGGAATATCCCGACGCCATCTCGTCTCTCTGCTCCAGGAATTGGCCGGTCCGTGGCAGGTCGTGGTCGAGGGACGTCGTCACGAAGTACGAGGCGGAGCCAGGAAGCGGGCCGCAGGAGCCGGTGCCCGGCACCAGTTGGTCTTCATCGACCGGCTGACAGCCGCGCTGATCCATCTGCGGCACGATCTCCCGCACGCGGTGCTGGGGCTGCTGTTCGGGGTCGACCGCTCCACGATCACCCGCGCGATCGGTGGGATACGCGGGCTCCTGGCCGAGTGGGAATGCGCGGTCCCCGACCGTCCTGGCCTGCGGCTGCGGACCCTGGCGGATGTGTTCGTCCATGCCCAGAGCGAGGCGTCGGACTGCGGCTGGGCGCCACCGAGGTCCAGGTCCGACGACCCGCAGCCGGCCACGGCGGACGCCGGGCGTTCGTCTCGGGCAAGAAGAAGCAGAACACGATGAAGGCCACCGTCGTTGCCGATGCCCGGGGCCGCACGCTGTGGGCCGATGCCCTGCGACCTGGTCGGATGCACGATACGGCCGCCGCACGCAACGAAGGCGTCGCCGTCTGCTTCCAGCGCTTCCCGGAGGTGGAAGTGCTTCTGGACGACGGCTGCCTCGGTCTCAGACGCGACCACCCCGGACAGGCCATCACACCACCCAGAAAACCGAACAAGATCGCTTTGCTGCACGTGCACGCAGCCAGAGAAGAGGCCTGGCGCAACCACTCATCGAAACGCATCACCGTCGAGCACGCGCTCGCCGGCCACAAACGCTGGAAGCAGCTGACCCGCTGGACCCACCGGCGCGAGGTCCTGCCCGACACCTACCGGGCCATCGCCGGTCTCGTCTCCGACCGCAACACCACCACCTGACAAAACCACCAGCTCAGGACCGTGCATCTCCAACACAAACACGCACCAGCCTGTCAGCGCCGGACAGTTCCCACGCCTTGCAGTCGTTGTACGGCTCCTGATCCCTGCTCCGGCGCGGGTGTCACGGATCCCGGTCCCCGCCGGGTGGGGCTGCCCGGCTCTCGGCGGTGCCGGGTGGACCCGGCGAGGGCTCGCCCGCCGCGAGGTGCTCCAGGACCTCCGCCAGTTCCTGGCAGGCGCGGCGCACCGACCGGCGGGTCGCACGCTGCTCGGTGATGACGGAGGCGAGAAGCAGGGCGGTCAGGGCGGCGGAACCGTTGAACGCCTGGAGCTTGGCCATGATCTCGACGTCCGTCAGGTGGAGGAACGCGCCCCGCCCGGAGGTCGCCTCGAAGGTGGTGAGCACGGAGGCGAAGAGCGCGCACAGCATGCTTCCGGCGAGCTGGAAGCGGAGCGCTGCCCAGATCAGCAGGGGGAAGACGAGGAACAGCATGCTCATCGGGCTGAGCACGGCCATGGGCATGAGGACCAGGGTCGTCAGCCCCAGAAAGGCCGCCTCTTTCCAGCGCCGTAACCGGAACCGTCCGGCCGGCCCCGCGAGGACGAGCAGGAGCGGGGCGACGAGCAGCACCCCCATCGTGTCGCCCACCCACCAGGCCAGCCAGACGGGCCAGAACTCGCTCTTGTCCAGGGAGCCCTTCACCACCTGCAGTCCGGCCCCCGCGGTCGCGCTGATCAGCATGGCGCCGAACCCGCCGAGGAAGACCAGGGAGAGTCCGTCCCGCAGCCGCGCCATGTCGCGCCGGAAGCCGGCCTGTCTCAGCAGCAGGAAGGCGCAGAGCGGCGCGGCGGTGTTGCTCACCACGGTGACCACTGTGGTGGGCCCCGGAGTGGTGAGGGAGGCGATGACCAGGAAGGAGCCGAGGGCGATCCCAGGCCAGACCCGCGCGCCGAGCAGCAGCAGGGCGGCGACGGCGACGCCGGTGGGCGGCCAGATGGGGGTGACCACCGCGTCTTCGACGACGAGGCGGCCCATCAGGCCGAGTCGTCCGGCCGCGTAGTAGCAAACCGTCACGGCCAGCGACATCAGAGCCGCCTCCGTAGAGGGCCGGAACTGCCGAGTATCCAACACGTCAGCCATCAGACACCGGCCGGGCCGCCACGACCGGGCAAGGACCCCTGCGTGTCGGACGCCGCCTTACGGCACGGGCCCGACCCGGTCCGAGGGCCGACCCGGCCCGGGGCGAGCCCCCTCCCCTCACTCCTCGGCCGCCGACCGGGCCGGACCGCCGTCATGGCCGACGACCAGGACGGCAGCGTCGTCCTCGTGCCCCACCGTGGCCGCCAGCTTCATGACGGCGGTGGCGAGCGCGTCGACGTCCAGCCCGGCGACGGCGGTGATCCCGGCGAGCCTCGTCACCCGGTCCAGGCCCTCGTCGACGTGGAGCGAGGGCCCCTCCACCACCCCGTCGGTCAGGAGGACGAAGACACCGTCGGCGGTGAGCCGGTGGAGCGTGGTCGGGTAGTCGACGCCGCGGAGCACACCGAGCGGAGGCCCGCCCTCGCTGTCGTCGATGCCGGAGCGGCCGTCGGTGGTGGCCCAGATGTAGGGGATGTGACCGGCCCGGGCGCACTCCAGGGTGCCGGCAGCGGGGTCGAGCCGCAGGAAGGTGCAGGTGGCGAAGAGGTCGGCGCCCAGAGAGATCAGCAGGTCGTTGGTGCGACCGAGCAGCTCTCCCGGGTCTGCGGTGACGGAGGCCAGCGCGCGCAGTGCCACGCGGACCTGTCCCATGAAGGCGGCGGCCTCGATGTTGTGCCCCTGCACGTCACCGATGGACATGCCGATCCGCCCGCCGGGCAGGGCGAAGGCGTCGTACCAGTCACCGCCGACGTTGAGCCCGTGGTTGGCGGGCTCATAGCGGACGGCCAGCCGGGCGCCCGGAAAACTGGGCAGGTCCGAGGGCAGCATGCCGCGCTGCAGGGCCACGGCGAGCTCGACACGGGAACGCTGCGTCTCGGCCAACTCCCGCGCCCTGGCGGTCAGCGACCCGAGCCGGACCAGAAGGTCCTCGCTGTTGTCGGTCGGCCGTCTGCGGAACATCGATCACTCCGACGTCACGACAATCCTCGCATCAGTCCGTCCCGTCTCCAGCACGCGGGACCACAGGGGACCACCTCGGTACGAACAGGTCCTTCCCCACTCTGCCCGGAGGGGACGGCGTCCGCATCTCATCGGCGGAGAACGCGGCGGATCCCAGCGGGGCCACCCCGCACCGCCGGAAACGAACATTCGTTCGGCTAGATCGAAGGCATCGTCCCGCCCCCGACCTCCGTCCGGACCGAGCAGACCGACGCCGCGCGACTCGCCCGGCGCCGTCAGGACCGTGCCGCCAACGGAGGAGACGGTGGCCAGGGCTCCGTCGTCCCCGCCCACCCCGTCGTTCTTCCCCCGGTTCAGGACCCGCAGCTTCGTGCCGTCGGCGGCGTCCCGGACCGTGATCGCGCCGCCCGAGTCGTCCGGGGTCATCAGGGTCGTGCCATCCGGGCTGAGCGCGAGACCGGTGAACGCCATGTCCTCGGACGGGACGGCGATGTCCACGAGGCTCCGGTTGCGGGTGGTGTCCCACACGGTGATCCGGGTCGGTTCGCCGAGGACGTCGACCGAGCCCCGGCCGAAGGCGAGGCGTCGCCCGTCGGCGCTCAGCGACATCAGCACGGGGGAGTCCACCGAGGTCCCGCCCGGCGGTGCCACCGGGACGGTGGCCAGGCACCAGCCCGTACGACCGTCGAGGAGGGAGATACGGCCAGCGCGGACGACGGCGACGAGACGGCCGTCGGCGCTGTGGACGGACTGTGGGGCCGCCCCCTCCTGCCACGACCAGCCCAGGGCCCGGCTCACGTCGAGGCCGCGCACGGTCCGGGCGGCTGTTTCGCCGAAGGCATGGAGCGGCGCCGGGTGAAGAAGCTCTTCGCGGACCTCCCGCCGGAGGAGGGTGTCGGGATGTACGGCTTCCGGCACTATTTCGCCTCGAACGCCCTCGGAAACGGCATCCCCTCACCGACGTGGCGGAGTGGATGGGCACCAGTCCATCGAGGAGACGTACCGGACCTACCGGCACCTGATGCCGGGCAGCATCACCAAGGCCGCCCAGGTCCTGGACGCCGGCCTCTGGGAAGCAACCTGATTTCCGGATTTGAGGGAGCAGTAGGTTCTTCGAGTGCTGGTGGTACACGTCTCATGTGGCTGCTGACCAACAGGAACGACCACGATGCGGCCAAGCTGTAGCCGGCTGGTCCGCGTATGGCCCGGATCTTGGTCGGCACGGAGCGGGCCCCTGACCGATGGTCCGTGGCGGCGGCGAGCAGAGCCGCGACCCGGGCCTGCTGTTCGCGGTCGGCCGGCTCTTCGAGCCGGTTGTCCACGCCCAGCTGGTCCCGGAGCAGACGGTCCTGACCGGCCTCGACGCGGACGGGCTCGACGAGCTGTTCGCCGCCCCCGTCCGCGACTGATCCGCGCACGCCGTCGAGCTCCACGGAAAGGAATCCGGGACCGAGGCGCAGCAGCAGTGGGCGCTCGGCGCGGTCCGCTGCCCGGTCGTCGACACGGAGCGCTCGCCGCGCGTCGAGGTGCTGTCCGGCGCGTACGAGAAAGCCCGGTCGCCGCCTCGCCGCACCCCGCGCCGGATGGCAGGCCGGGCCCGCTCCGGTCTGTCATCCGAAACCGCCTACGATGACCGTCCATGAGCACGAATGACGACCGAAGACCCCTGGTCGACGGACGCTTCCGACTGATCTCCCGACTCGGCAGCGGCGGCATGGGCACCGTCTGGCGCGCCCGCGACATCGCCCTCGACCGCGACGTCGCCCTGAAGGAGGTCCGCCCGCCCGACCCCGCCGTCGAGGACGCGAACCCCGGATTCGCCGCGCAGCTGCGCGAACGCGCCGTCCGCGAAGCCCGCGCCCTCGCCCGGCTGTCGAACCCGCACGTCGTGACGATCCACCACATCGTCGAGCCGCAGGACGGCTCGCACCCGTGGATCGTGATGGAGCTCGTCGAGGGCAGCTCCGTGTACGACCGGCTCGCCGCGGGCCCGATGCCCGTCCCCGAGGTCCTCGCCCTCGGCCGCCAGGTCCTCTCCGCACTGCGCGCCGCGCACGCCGCCGGCATCCAGCACCGCGACGTCAAACCCGCCAACGTCCTGCTCCGCCACGGAGGCGGGGCCGTGCTCACCGACTTCGGCATCGCCGCGTTCGACGGCGCCACCTCCCGGCTCACTTCCACCGGCGACCTGATCGGCTCGCCGGAGTTCATCGCCCCCGAGCGGGTCCGTGGCGAGGAGGGCAACCCGGCCTCCGATTTGTGGTCGCTCGGCATGCTCCTGTACGTGGCGGCCGAGGGCCACCACCCGCTGCGCCGCGCCACCGGCCTCGCGACCGTGGTCGCGGTGCTCGACGACCCGATCCCCGCGCCGGTGCGGTCCGGCGCGCTGGGTCCCGTACTGACCCGGCTCCTCGTCCGCGATCCGGCGCAGCGGCCGGACGGGGCGCTCCTGGACCGGCTGCTGGCGGAGGCGGAGGGCGGCGCGGTCACGGCTCCTGCTCCCGCTGCTGTTCCTGCCGCCGCTCCTTCTGCGCCCGTCGCCACCCCTGCCGCCCCCGGCCCGTACGCGCCGACGCCCGCGTCGTACCCGCACCCCGCATACGGCCCGCCCGCCGCGCCGGGCGCGGGCTTCGGCCCGCCGACGCTGCCCACCCCCGCGCCCTCCAGCCCGCGCAAGCGCGCCGCAGGCGTCGCCGTCGGCCTCGTGCTGGCGGCCGCCGCGGTCATCGGCGTCGTGAACCTGTTCCCTGACGGCGGCGACGGCAGCGGCGGGACCTCCGGGGCGAAGGGCGGCGTCTCGCCGACCGGCGCCGTACGCACCCCCGGCCAGCGCTCGGGCACGGTCCCGTCCACCTCCACCTCCACCTCCGCCTCCACCTCCGCCTCCGCGGTCCGCGGCAGCCTCCTCACCACTGCCAACGTCCGTGCCGTCATCGCGGAGTTCCGCCGGGTGAGCGGCACCACGACGATCAAGGACCTGACGGTCTACGAGGAGTACGCCCTGGCGAACATCCCGACCCGGCCCGGCGCGAAGACCTACGACGCGTACGAGTACCGGGCCGGCGTGGCCAGGAAGACCGGCCCCGGCGGCACCATCAGCGCCGACGACGCCGACGAGCAGCCCTTCGACGTGTCCACGATGCCCTGGGACAGCCTCCCCGCGCTGATGAAGCGCGGCGAACGCGACCTCAAGGTGGACGACCCCACGATGCGCTACGTCGTCGTCGAGCGCTGGACCTTCAACGACGACCGTCCGACCCTGCGCTTCTACCTCAGCAACGACTACCAGGCCAGCGGCTATCTCGCCGCCGACGCCTCCGGCAAGGTCGTGTCGACCCTGCCCGCGTCCTGAGGTCACGGCCCTTGCGGATCGTAGCCGTCCGCAAGGGCTCCTACGGTCCGGGCACGCCGCAGACACAGACAGGCGTACCGATGTCCGGACGATCCTGGGCACCGGCGCCTCCGGGGCCGTCGGCCGCCAGGTCGTCGCCCACGAGGTGTTCCTGAACGCCGTGTTCGCCGGGCAGGCCGGACCGGCGGCCGGCCAGTGGCGCGACCGCTGGTTCTGCCTGTTCCACCCGAAGGGCACCCGCTGTCCCGACATCGAGCGGTGGAGGTCACCACGGGCCGTCTGCACGGGCTGCGGGCCGGTCGACCCCCGGCAGACGTGGAAGAACGGCAACGCCGCCGCAAGGGAGTTCCCGGACACCTGTCGGTGACGCGGGTCGAAGCGCGGCCGGGTGCGGACGGCGGGCCACACGATGCCCTGCAGACGTGGCGCGCGACCTCGTGGCCTGCGGCGTCGAATCCATCTCGTAGGGGGATCCGTATGAAGGCCCGTGTCGTCGGCGTCGAGTTCCAGGGCAGGTGGCAGTACATGGCCACCTGCCCGTGCGGCTGGCGGTACGCACGCTGGGACGCCGACCGGGCGTTCCTCGTCACCCTCGCCGTCGCCCACGGCTGACTGGAGAAAGGAGCGCGTTGAAGATCCACATCTACGGCTACCGGGGCATCCGGCACTGGCGCTACCGAGCTGTCTGCCCCTGTGGCTGGTCCCTCGACACGCACGCCGACGCCGCCGTCCCCCTCCTCCCCCTCTCCATCCGAGACCACCGCCACGCGTGCCGGAAGTGCACATGACCCTCCGCGTGCACGTAACCCACGAGGGCTGGAAAGGGGCGCAGGGACGGCTTAGGTCAGGGGAGGGTGACGTTGTTGAGGGCGTTGTGGGTGGGCAGGGTGTCGGCGGCGTTGTCCTGCTGGTCGCCGTTTCCAAAGCTCTGGGACAGGAGTCCGAGCCCGGGAAGGTTGTTACCGACGCTGTCGGCCGACGCCGCCCCGGCCGAGGCGAGGACGGCGGTGGCGGCGACAGCGGCGGAGGCGAGGACACGGCGGTTGAAGATCGTCATGCCGTGCTCAACGAAGCCGGCCGCGACAAGGCACGGCACTCATCCCGCCAGCCGCCATCACCGGCGCTGCTCCGGCACCGCCGACGCGAGGTCGTCGGCAGCCGCGAAGGACGTCGCCGTGGTGACGGCGCGGTCGTCGACGACTCGGGATCCGCCTCGGGGCCGACGGGCCGTGACCGACACGGCCGTCACCACGGCCGGGCCCTCACGGACTTCCGGGCCGATCTGGGCGAGGGCGGCGGCCAGAGTGCCGATCGCGACCAGGACGTCGTCGGCCGCCGCCACGCTTCACTTGCCATGGCCGTGCGTCAGGTCTCCGTGTGGTTCGCTGAGCCGGAATCCCGAGGGGAGAACCCCAGTTGAGCGGGCCGGTGCCGACGGGGTCGCCTTGCGGTTCCCACCCGGTTTTCGGCCGAGAGCGGTCCGGTCCCGGGAGGTCAGGTCACGAGCCGTAGTCCTTTTGAAGGCCGCGCCAGGGTTCTTCGTGGTAGGGCAGGAGGCCCTCTACTCGCAGGTGCCTCGTATGCCTGGCGAGGAGGGGGCGCGGTCGGGGGACGTGTCGGTCGTGTCGATCAGCTGATGTCGTCCCTGGGGCACATCCCGCACCTGGTCCGGCCTCGCCTGATATTGGTCAAGGTCACCATGGCTTCGGCCCCGCACCCGGTGCAGCGGCAGCGCCACTGCGTCTGGCTGTTGCGGTAGGGCTCCCGCAGCGGGCCCGTACACGCTTCCGCTCCCTGCGTCGAGAGGCCCGTGTGCCGTTGGCCGGGGTCGGTTTCCTATCGCACCTCCGGCTCGCGTAGCCGCCGGGCGGGAAGCCGTCGCTTGCGAGTTCCACGCTGTTGAGGGGCCTCAGCTGACGGTGGAGGAGTACGCGAAGCTGTGGCGGCCGAGGCAGCGCAGGAACCGGAATACGTGCGGGGAACGGTCGCCATCCCGTCCCTCGGCTACCTGACGAAAGCGCTGACGATTGCCGAGGCGGACCTGGCGCTGGAGATCGTCATGATGGCGGGGTGCGGGCTGCGCAACGGCGAGGCGCGGGCGGTGAACGTCCACAATGTCGTGGCCCAGGACGTGTACCGGGTGCGTGGGCAGATCCACTCCAACACGCTGAGGCCGGCGAAGCTGAAGCACCGCAAGGTGGGGGAGTTCCATGAGGTTCCTCAGCCGCTCCGGCGCGTCGGGCACGACCCTCCGCGCGGAACGTGCCTGCTGCAGCGTCGCGGCACTCGTCTCACCGATGCGCAGTCCGCAGCCGGGCATCAGCCGCACCAGCAGCTTGCACGGCCCGGGCAGGTTCCGCTCGATCGACTCGATCTGGCGCCAGAGTGAGCGGCTGGATCTTCTTCTTCGCCCTGCGCATCGCCCGCCGCCGACTCGTGCGCGCCCGCTGGCACGGGTTCTTCATCATGTACGAAGCGGGAAAACGAGGCGACGGTACCGCGGGGGAGCGCGGCACCGTGCCGTAGGGAGGGCCTCTGAGGATGTCCGGACAGCCGCGCCGGATCGGGGTTCGACTGACTGGCGGCCCGTGGTCACCGGTGCGCGTCCAGACGTCCGGACGGGAGGCGGAACCCCGTTGGGCCGAAGGGCCGGGGCGTGTCAGCCTTGACGGGCTGACACGCCGATGCGCCAGGCACACGGGCGGGCTTTCGAGGGAAGGCCCCTCGGGAACTGGGGAAACGATGGCGACCGACCCGTCGAACAACGGAATCCTTGCCCGGGGTGCGGGGTCGGCCTTCGCGGGGCGGCTCGGGCGGTCAGCCCAGCACGGGCACGTGCTGGGTGATGCAGTGGATGCCGCCGCCGCCCCAGGCCAGTGTCCGGCACGGGATGCCGGTGACCTCCCGGCCCGGGAAGAGCGTCGCGTACTGCGCGAGGGCGGCCGCGTCGTCGGCCGCGACGTCCGCCGTGGGCACGACCACGCTGCCGCGCGTCAGGTAGTAGTTGGTGTAGCTGAAGGTCTCCACCAGCGCGCCGTTGACCCGGAAGTGGGGCTGCTGGTTCAGCTCCACGATCTGGAAGGGGCGGCCGCACGCGTCCGTGGCGCCCTGCAGCACCGCCTTGTTGGCGGCCATCCGGGCGTGGTTGGGGTCGGCGGGGTCCGGCTGGGTGTGCAGCAGGACTCGGGCCGGTCCGAGGTAGGCGGCGATCAGGTCGACGTGCCCGTTGGTGATCGTGTCGTTGTTGAGCCCGTACGGCAGCCAGATCACCTTGCTCGCCCCGTACGCGGCGAGCAGCGCCGACTCGATCTGGGCGCGGGTCAGGCCGGGGTTGCGGTTCGGGTTGAGTAGACACTCCTCGGTGGTGATGAGCGTGCCCTGCCCGTCGGTGAGGACCGCGCCGCCCTCCAGGACGAGGTCCACGGCCTGGCGCGGCACCGACAGGTGGTCGCACACGCCGACCGGCAGGAAGTCGTCCTTGTCGTAGGGGTACTTGTTGCCCCAGCCGTTGAACCGGAAGTCCAGGCCGGTGAGTCGGGTGCGCTCGGCGTTGCGGGTGAAGACCGGGCCGGTGTCGCGGGCCCAGCAGTCGTTGATCGGGTACTCGATCACGGTGACGGCCGGACCGCACTGCTGGCGGGCGTCCGCGGCGGTACCGGGTTCGGCGACCATCAGGACGGGCTCGAAGCGGGCGATGGCCCGCGCGACGGCGGCGACCTCCGACTGGACGGCCTTCAGGAGGTTGCCCCAGCCGACGTTGCGGTCCCACGGCCAGGCCATGACGCAGCGGGAGTGTGCCTCCCACTCGGCCGGGGCCGCGGACGCGGGCGTGACGGCCGCGGCCGGGCGCGCGGCGGCGGTGCCGAGCGCGGTGCCGGCGGCCGTGGCCAGCGCGGCCGTGCAGAAGGCGCGTCGGGAGGTACGGGGTCGGTCCATGGCGGTGTCCTTTCGCGTACGGGGAACTCGGACCCGAGGACTCGGGCCGAGGGTCTACGGGGTGGGGCGCGGTGCCGCCGGGGCCCGGGGTTCGTCGAACTCAGGCGGAAGAGGACGGGGAGGCGGTGGGGGATTCGGCCGGGGAGTCGGCGGCCGCGGCCGGACCGACGGCGGCCGGATCGCGCAGGCGCTCGTGCGGGCGCTTGACGAGCAGGTAGAGCACACCGCTGCCCAGCACCACAGCGGTCCCGAGCAGCGCGGCCCACACCTGGTACCAGGGCGCGCCGGGCGGCGCGAGGACCGCGCGCGGCCAGCAGACGTTGACCATCTCGAACGCGGTCCACAGCACCGCGAGCGCGTTCAGCACCGTGCCCGTGCGGCCCAGCCTGATGTGCCCCGACGGCACCCACGTCCCGCGCAGCCGGGCGATCAGCGCGGCCAGCGACACCAGGAAGAAGGGCAGGTAGGTGGCCGCGGTGCCGAAGGTGATCAGCGCGCCGATCGCGGTGGCGTTGAGGCCGAGGGCGAGCGCCCCGCCACTGATCAGGGTCGACGCGACGAGCCCGCCGAGCGGCGCCTGCCGCCCGTTGACCCGGCGGACCTGCCGGGAGAACGGGAACACCCCGTCCCTCGACAGTGAGTAAAGGCCGCGGGCCGAACCGCCCTGGGAGGCGACCGCACAGGCCAGGAAGCCGACCAGGACGACCACCACGAACGGCTTGTCCGACCAGCCGCCGAAGGCGTGCACCACGGCGGTCGTCACCGGGTCCACGTCCACGCCCGCCACCACGTCCTCGGGCCGCGGGTGCGCCAGGGCCACGGCCATGGCGTTGAGGATCACCACCGCGCCCACGCTCAGCAGTGCCCACCACATGGCACGCGGCACCTGGCGCCCCGCATCCTTGGTCTCCTCGGCCGTCGACACGCACGCGTCGAAGCCGATGAACGCCCAGCCGGCCACCGCGACCGCCGCCAGGAACCCGAGCACCGTGGAGCCGCCGGACAGCGACTCCGCGCCCAGCGTCCGGGTGAACAGCGCGAAGCTGTGCTCCCGGAAGAACAGCAGCAGGGCGATCCCCACCAGGACCGAGGCGACGGCCTCGGCGGCGATGCCCAGCGAGACGAAGCGGCGCAGCAGGGTGATCCCGTACGCGTTCACCAGCAGGCCGACCAGCAGGATGCCCACCGCCACGGCGACCAGGCCCCCGGGCGTCGGGGTCGCGCCGAACAAGGCGTACACCCAGGGAGCGGCGAGATACGCCACGGTGGTGTTGCCGAACATCACCGCGAACTGCCAGACCCAGCCGCCCAGCCAGCCGAAGGACGGCCCGAGCAGCCGCCGGCCCCACTGGTACGGGCCGCCGGCCAGCGGCCACTGCGCGGTCAGCTCGCCGTACACGCTCACCACCAGGCACTGGCCGACGAGGACCAGGGGCAGTGCCCAGACCCACAGGGGGCCCGCGACCATGGTGCCGACCATCGAGACGGCGTAGAGGGCGACGACCGGCGACACCACGGCGAAGCCCATCGAGATGTTCCCGAGGACGCCGAGGCTGCGCCGCAGCTCCTGGCGGTAGCCGAGCGCCCGCAGGCGCGAGGCGTCCGTGTCCTCCCCGGCGCCGGGGGCGGCCCGCCCGGCGGCGCCCTCGTCCATGGCTTCACTCATGATCTCTCCAACTTAAATCTAACCGCGTTAGGTAAACGGGTGGCTGGAATGTAGCGGCCGCCCCCTGGGCTTGTGAAGCGTTCCTGACAGGTAATGTTCGGGACCCGAGAACGAAGGAGCGCGTCCATGCCCCGGCCCAGTCAGACCCTCCTGAGCCGTGCGATCATCGCCCGCGCGGCCCTGGAACTGCTCGAGGAGCAGGGGGTCGAGGCGCTCAAGATGCGGACCCTCGCCGAACGGCTCGGGGTCAAGGGCGCGTCCCTCTACCACCACGTCCGGTCGAAGGACGACCTACTCGACGCCGCCTCGGAGCTCATCAACGACGAGATCGCCCTCGGGCCGCTGACCGACCCGGGCGGCCCGACCGGTATCACCGCGTACGCCCACGGCTACCGCCGCGTCTACCTGCGCTATCCGCACATGATCCCACTGGTGGCCCGGCACCGCGTCACCTCGGCCAAGGCACTACGCGGCTACGACGCGCTCCTCGACGCCCTGGTGAAGACCGGCTGCACGCCGGCCGGGGCAGCCGAGGCAGCCGCCGCGATCGACAACCTGGTACTCGGCTCCGCCCTGGAGACCTTCACCGCGGGCTTCCACCGCCCGCCCGCCGCCTACCGCCCGGACTTCCCCGCCCTGGCCGACGCCCTCACCGCCGCCGACGCGGCCCCCGGCGCCCTCGCGGGCCTGGACACCCGCGGCTTCGACCTCGGTCTGCGCCTCATCCTCGCGGGCATCGGCCGACACGGCGTCTGACGGCCCGCAAGCCGGACGGCGGTATGAAGACGCGCCTGACGGGGCAGGAACCCGGGCCGGTCAGTACGGCGTGCCCCGGGCCGCCACCAGCAGGTGGTCGCCCCCGGTCCCGGGCAAGATACGGATCCGGCCGACGGTCGCCCCACGAGCCGGCACCCGGTCGATCCGGGCCACCGGGAAGGCCGGAAGCCGAAGGCGAAGCCCCGCTCGGCCGAGGACATCCGCAAGGTCAGCGGCGCGCCCCCCGGTCGGCGGTGCTGCGACCAGAGCCCGACCGGGCCACAGCCGTGCTGTCGTGCGCCCGACCGACGGGCCGGCTCAGGCCGAGGTGACGCCGCTGCGGGCGAGGGCGAACACCCCGGCGACGATCAGCGCGATGCCGGCCAGCTGGGGCAGCAGCCACCAGCCGGTCCGGACGTGCTCCTCGTAGAGCAGGACGCCGAGGGTCAGGCTCACCGTGGCGTCGCCGAGGGTGAGGGCGGGCTGCGAGGCGACGAGGGGGCCGCCTTGCATGGCGTGCTCCAGCAGCAGCACGGCCGCGATCCCGGCCACGCAGAACGCGTAGGTCTGCCAGGACGTCAGGAAGGCGACAAGCCCGTCCCCTCCGAGGATGTGCATGGAGGTCTTCATCAGGGCGGCGGTCAGCGCGTAGCAGATCGCCGTCGCCGCGCCGAGGCAGCCCGCGCGGGCCCGGCCCGACGGCCGTCGCAGCCCCGCCGCCGCCAGCGCCACCACGGCGACGGCGCAGACGACAAGCGCCGGCACCCAGCGGTCCAGCTCGACCCGGGTACGGTTTCCGGCGGGTGAGGCGGCGAGCAGGGCCACGCCGAGCCCGCACACCACGGCGGCGACGGCCGCCCACAGCCGTCCGGACAACTGTTCGCGGGCCATCACCGAAGCAATCAGCAGGGCCAGGGGCAGTTCGAGCACGAACAGCGGTTGTACGAGGGACAGCGCACCCGTCGCCAGGGCCGCTGCCTGCCCCACCCCCGCGACGATCACGGCGAGGATCCCGGCGAGCCAGAGAGGGCGCCGCACCAGGTCCAGGATCAGCCCGGGCCGGAAGGAATCCGATCGGGGGACGGTCAGCGCGGCACGCCGCTGGAGCACGGTGGCCAGAGCGTTGCTGAACGCGGCACACAGCGCGAAGAGGACCGGCAGGACAACGCCCATGACCCCATACTCTCCGGGAGCGGACGCCCCATGGGCGACGACACCGCCGTGGTGTCGCGACGGCACCTCCGCGCGGGTTCGTGGTGACCCGGGGTGTGTGCGCTCCTGGTAGCACCCGGTGCGGTGGGGGGCAGACGTCGTCGTCACCCGATCCCGGGGCGCCCGCCGGTTTCACCACGCGTCCGTGATGTCCGAACCACGGCGCACGGGCAGAATTGTCGTGAGGGTTCCGCTCCGCCGGTGAGCATCGCAGTTCACCCGTCGTCCGTTCCCGGAAAGAGGGCCCGGTGTCCTCGCCTCGACCGTGGGGTCGACCTGAAGACGAGCAGGCTCCCGGGCCCCTCTGGTCGGAGCCCGGGACACAGCTCGAGCACGTCGCCGTGGCCGTGCTCGGCATCGACGAGGAGGGGCTGGTCTGCTACTGGGGGCCCGGTGCGCAGCGGCTCTTCGGCCACGAGGCCGTGGACGTCCTGGCCCGGCCCGCCGACGTCCTCTTTCCCGCCGCGCCCCTCGAAGGTCCCGTGCGGCGGAGCACCTCGCGGAGCGTGGCCGTACGTCGGGTTACTGGCGGGCGCGCGTGCCGACGCTGCACCGGGACGGCAGGGTCTTCGACTGCGGATTCCGCGTCTTCCCGTTGACCGGCGCCGACGGCCGCTCCGTGATCCTCGGGCTGGCGAGCGAGAGTGAGGGGCTCGACCGTGTGAAGACCAACCTCGCCTTTCTCGACGCGCTGTTCGAGACGTGCCCGATCGGCCTGGTGATGCTCGACGAAAACCTGCGCTACGTCCATCTCAACCAGGCCCTCGCGGACATGGACGGGATCCCGATCGAGGACCACATCGGGCGGACCATGGAACAGGTCATGATCTCGTCCGACGGGGGCGAGTTCACGCGCATGCTGCGGACCGCCGCCGACGAGGGCCGGCCCGTCGTGAGCACGATGGTCGCCCTCCGCACACCGGGTCGCCCCGATCTGGATCACGTACGCTCCGTGAGCTTCTTCCCCCTCAACCAGGCCGGCGGTCGTTCCCGAGTTCTGCGACGGCGCCGTGGTGGAGGTCGTGGAGTGGAAGGTCGACCGCGAGGTGTTCGATCCGCATTCGATGCTGTTCACGCGACGGATCGCCGCCGACACGTGTCTGCCGCCACCAGCTCCCGAGCTGGTGGCCGGCCTGACGGACGTGGCCTACCCGCCCGGCCCCACCATCCACGACACGCTCAGGACGGGCCGCTCCGTCTGTGTCCCCGTCGACGAGAACTTCATGACCCGGACGGTCGTCCACCAGGCCCGCGCCCAGCTCCTGATCGGCAGCGGACTGACGTCCCTGGTCATTGCTCCTCTCATCGCGCGGGGCACGGTGCAGGGCATCACCATGTTCGGCCGCTCGGGCATCCGCCCGGTCTTCACCGAGGAGGACCTGAGCCTCGCGGGCGAGCTCTCCTCGCGAGCCCGCTGTGCTTGGACAACGCCCGCCTCTACAGCCGGGTCCAGGACACGGCACTCACCTTCCAGCGCGCGCTGTTGCCGACCGCCCTCGCGAGCAGTCCCTTTGTGCACGTCGCCCACCGCTACCTGCCGGGCAGTCACGCCACCGAGGTCGGCGGTGACTGGTACGACGTCATCGACCTTCCGGGCGGGCGGGTGGCCCTGGTGGTCGGCGACGTGATGGGGCACGGCGTGCCCGCGGCGGCGGCGATGGGCCGACTGCGCATCACGGCCAAGGCGCTGGCCCGCCAGGACCTGGAACCCGACAGCCTCCTCAAGGAGCTCGACGCCTGCGCCCAGGAGGCCGGCATCGCGTACGCGACCTGCCTCTGCATCCGCTACGACCCCATGAGACCCGCGGCGCCGACATCGACAAAGGGACGGCCGCACTGCGCTCGCAACTCGCATGCGTGACGGGCGCGTTGGAGGAGGAGACGGACGCCGTCCTGGCACGTCTGCTGCCCGACGCGCCCACCGACGACGCCGTCATCGTGCTCGCCCGGATCCGCCGTGGATCCCCCGGACTCGGTCCGGGTGGCACGGACCGAAGTCGGTGAGAGCACCAGCTCGGCCAACTGGGTGTTTCATCCCTGGTTCGGTGGATCAGGTGCCTCGCCAGGTGGGTGTGTTTTCTCCGGTGAGGCGGCGGGTCATGAGGCTGATCATCGCGACGCGGATCATGGCTTCGGATCGGGCCGGGAAGGCTTCGTAGTCGCGGGCCAGGCGGCGGCCCGTCGCGAACTGGGTCAGCTGACGGTGGAGGAGTACGCGAAGCAGTGGCGGCCCCGGCAGTGCAGGATGACGGACTACTCCATGGGGGAGCACGTCGACAGCTCGATCAACGTGCACATCGTCCCGCGCCTCGGATCGCGGAAGCTGAACTCGGTCACCCCGATCGTGGTCGAGCGCTTCCTGGACGAGATGGAGAGCGACGGGGTCGGCCGCGGAAATCAGGTGAACATCTTCCGCACCCTCAAGACGATCCTGCGCGACGCCTATGGCAAGGGGGCCATGGTCGATGATCCGGTGAAGGGGGTCCAGGAACCGGAGTACGTTCGGGGAACGGTTGCCATTCCCTCTCTCGGCTACGTGACGAAGGCACTGGCCGTGGCCGATGAGGACCTGGCGCTGAAGATCGTGATGATGGCGGAATGCGGTCTGCGCAATGGTGAGGCGCGGCCCGGGCGGCTGCTTCACCGAGGGCAGGGAGCGACGCCGGGTGAGGAAACTCTTCACGAACCTCCCGCCAGAGGACGGCTCGGAATGTACGGCTTCCGGCACTGCTTCGCCTCGAACTCCCTCGGCAACGGCATCCCCATCACTGACATGGCGGAGTGGATGGGCCATAAGTCCATCGAGGAGACGTGCCGGACCTACCGGCACCTGATGCCGGGCAGCATCACCAAGGCCGCCCGGGTCCTGGACCGGGTGTGGTCCGGATCTTGGTCAAACGGCAGGTGTCACCGGCGCGCCGTGGGCGCCGAGTTCGCGGCGGGCGAGGGAAGGGTTGTGACCTCGTCGGGCCGTCCGCCAGGCGGTGCGGGCGTGAACGCCGCCGCCACCGGAGCGGCGGCAGCCCCGGCCATGGCGTCCGCGCCCCGGGCCACGGTCGTGCTCAGCAACTGCTCCGGCTCCGTCGTGCGCACACCCGGCTCCTTCCCGAGCGACCCCGTGCTCGTCCCGCGTGCGCCACGGTGACCGACTCGGCCACCCCGTAGCTCGCTCACAGTGCGTCTCATCGGTGAGCGGGAGGCCCTTGACGAGTCCCGGGCCCCTGCAGCCGGGCCGCGAGCTCCCCGGGCAGGGCGTCCCGGTTGGCCGGCGTGAGGTGGACAACCTCGATGTCGGTGCGTCGCTTGAGGGCGTCGGTGAACGGGTCGTGGTGTGCGTGGACCGTGGCAACGACGTCGACCTCTGCAGCGAAGAGAGCGTCGACCGCGTCCCGGAACGCAGTACACGCCAGTTCCATCCGCCCCAGCTCGTCGATGAGCACCAGCCGTCCCGCCGACTCCGCCGTCGCCGCCGGCCGCAGCGTCGGCAGCGCCAGTCGCTCCATGACGCCCAGGTCGACGCCGTATTTCCCTACCCGCGGCGGACCGGGCAGGTCGACATGGGCGAGCACCTCACGTCGGCCCGCCAGGGTCTCCAGGGTGAAACCGACCCGGGCGCCGGATTGCCGGATCTCCTCGGTGATGAAGCCGGTGGCCGGGCGGGTGGGCAGCAGCGCGGCCAGCCGGCGGAGGGCGGTTGTCTTGCCCGCGCCAGGGCGGCCCTCGAGCAGGATCCTTGTCGGCACACCGCCATTTTCACCCCGGCCTCCCGGGGCGAGGAGCCGGGTGGGCTCGGCCGAACGGGGGTTTCGGGGCGCGGACCGGTGCCGATGCCGCCGTCCGAGGGTATGGCGGCGCGTGTGAGTGGAATTGAACTCAGCAGTACCGCGTTCGACGACAACGCGGTGATCCCCCGTCGGTACACCGGGGAGGGAGAGAACATCTCGCCGCCCCTGACCTGGTCGGGGGTGCCCCGCGAGGCCACGGAGCTGGTGCTCCTCTGCGAGGACCCGGACGCGCCGGGGACGACCTTCCTGCACTGGCTGGTGACCGGCATCGATCCGGGGACCACCGGGGTGGCGGAGGGACAGAAGCCCCAAGGCGGCCTGCCGTGGCCCAACGGTTTCGGGCGCGTCGGCTGGGGAGGGCCGATGCCTCCACCGGGTCACGGGAAGCACCGCTACTTCTTCCGCCTGTACGCCCTGGCCGAGCCGCTGCCGCTGCACGGCCATCCGGGCGCCGAGGACGTGCACCGCGTCCTGAAGGGCAGGGAGCTGGCGTCGGGCACTCTGGTCGGGACCTATCAGCGCTGAGCGCGCCATCGCCGGTGGTGTCACCGCTCGTCGTAGTGGTCACCTGCCCGTGGGGGAGCGGAACGGGCGCGTCCACCTCGTCCGCGAGCGCAGGCACGACCCGCGATCAGGGAAGCGCAGCGCGCCGGTGTCAGGACGGGGGCCCGGGGTCGGCGTACCGCAGCAGGGCGCCCACGCCCTCGTACAGTCTCAGCTCGCCCTCCGGTACGACGACCAGTTCCGCACCAGTGCCGACGAGGGCCCTGACGAGGGCCTCGTCGGCGGGCTCCTCACGTGGGGCCCGCACGCCGAAGGACGTCAGCTCCGCCTCGGTCAGGGCGAGCTGAGTGGGCTGCGAGCCCGCCCAGAGCCGCAGCGAGGACGAGGGGGTGCGGTTCAGCAGCAGTGCCGCCACTTGACCGCGCTGGAGGGCGGCCACTGTGGCGGCCAGCCCCTCCGCCACGGGTCCGTCCAGAGCACGCCGGCCGATGAAGACGTCCACGAGTTCTCGGTCGTGCGCGGCCATGCGGCCTCGGAAGAGACCGTCGAGCTGCGGCTCCAGCAGGGCGCGTCCGGTATCGGTGGGGGTCCGGCCGCCCACGCGTACGACCTTGTCCCGAAGGGTGTGCGGCAGGCGGCGGACCAGTACGTTGCACGCCCATTCGTCGCCGCCGACGACGACGGCGTCGGCATGGGCGTGCCGCGCCCGTTCGTCCAGCCGACGGCCGAGCCGGAGGGCGGCGCGGTGCCAGGTCGCCACCGCGACCCTGCGGTGCAGCCGCTCACCCGGGGTGACGATGGACACGGGCCAGGTGCCGGTCTCCGCCTCCAGCGTCACCCAGCCGTGGGTCTCGGCGGTCGGCAGGCCACCGTAGTGGACGACCACGGCCATGTAAGGGATCTCCGGAACGTGCTGGGTGACGAGGGGCATCGCGTCCGGCAGGGTGCTGTAGCGCGCGGAGTCGCGCTCGGGTGGCCAGGGAAGTTCCCCGTTCAGGACGAGCATGCCGTGGGCGGCGAAGAGGGTCTGCCCGTGCACCCCGGGCACCTCGGTGTCGGTGCCGACCACCTCCTCCAGTACGTTCAGCAGCCCCCGGTCCGCGCCCTGACGGGACAGGCTCTCGCGCAGCCGCCGCCAGCGCAGCGCGATCGCCCGCTCGGGATGCTCGATGTTCCGGGAGGTGTCCAGGTACACGGAGACGTACGGGCCCGGCTCTGCGTAGAGGGGCTCAAGGAACGACAACCTCATCGCCACTCCTCGTCGATGGTGCCGATGGTCTCCCCACCTTCGATGATGCATGCCCCGACGGGCGACGGAGCCCGAGGAGCGCAGAACGGTGGTGGCACAGCAGCCGCCGATCCCGTCCGGGCACGGTCCCGATCCTGGTCGCGGCCGGCGTGGCATCCGGCCACCACGGCCGCCGCAAGGCGCGCCGCCCTTCGGGCAGGGCAGCGGCCGAAGGACGACTCACGCGTGGCAGTGACGTTTGATCAGGTCAGGCGGGCGCCCGCCCCGCACGGCATGAGCCTCGGCGGGGCGGCCTCCGCTCGGGCAGGCCGACTCCACGGCCCCGCGGCCCCGGTGGTTCGGCCCGGCACCCCTGCTGCGCCGCTGGACCACGCGCGCGGCCGGGGCCCCGTCCACGTCACCCCATCTCGACAGGAGCCCGCACCAACGAGCCGTACTCGGTCCAGGAGCCGTCGTAGTTCCTGACGTCCGGGTAGCCGAGCAGTTCGTGGAGCGCGAACCAGGTGTGCGAGGAGCGCTCCCCGATTCGGCAGTAGGCGATGACCTCACGGTCGGAGGTGATGCCCTTCCCCGCGTAGAGCGCCTTCAGTTCGCCGGCAGACTTGAACGTGCCGTCGTCGTTGGCCGCCTGCGACCAGGGGACATTGGCCGCGCCCGGAATGTGGCCGGGCACCTGCGCCTGCTCCTGCGGCAGGTGAGGGGGCGCCAGCTTCTCGCCCCGGTACTCCTCCGGGGACCGGACGTCGACCATGCGCACCGCGGAACCCACGCTCTCCAGCACTTCGCCGCGCAGCGCGCGGAACTGCGGGTTCTTCTCGCCCGTCACCGTGAAGTCGGTGCGCTCGTGTTCCGTGACCAGCCGCGTCATCCCGCGGCTCTCCAGCTCCCACTTCTTCCGGCCGCCGTCGAGCAGCTTCACCTTGTCGAAGCCGCGCAGCCGCAGGATCCAGTAGGCATACGCGGCGAACCAGTTGTTGTTGCCTCCGTACAGGATCACGGTGGTGTCGTGGTCGACGCCGGCCTCGGCAAGGAGCCGCCCGAGCGCGTCGCGGTCCAGGTAGTCCCGGCCCACGGCGGTGTGCAGGTCCTTGGTCCAGTTCCAGCCCACGGAGCCCGGGATGTGGCCCTGCTCGTACGCGGTGGTGTCCTCGTCCACGTCGATGACGCGCACTGCCGGGTCGTCGACGTGTGCGGCCAGCCACTCGGTGTCCACCAGTGTCTCCGGATGCGCGTAGCCGTTGCCACCCATGGTCTTGTCCTTCCTCCCCCATCACTCATGTGCCATCAGGTCCCGCACGCCACCCCTGACCACCGCCGTCACGGAGATGCCCACCCGATCGAGGAGACTCGCCGCGATGGTGGCCCGGCGGCCGCTCCCGCAGACCGTCCATATCTCCCGGTCCCGGGGCATCTCGCCCAGTTTGCCGGGCAGTTCGGCGAGAGGAACGGCGAGCGTGCCCGGAATTCCGCCCTCGGGGCGCTCCGGGCGTACGTCGAGCGCCCGCCTCTCGGTAGTGTGCCCGGCCAGTTCGGACGCGTCTGCGGTACGGAAGGCACGTAGCGGGCGGCCGGCGGCGGCCCAGGCGTCCGTACCGCCCGACAGATACCCCGCGACGTTCTCGTATCCGATCCGCAGCAGCTGGATCACCGCCTCGTCGGCCGCCTCTTCGGCGGGCTCCGGCAGTACAAGGACCAGGCGCGTACCGAACGGTACGACCTCGCCGACCAGGCTCGCGAAGCGTTCGTCCAGCTCGTCGCAGAGCGAGCCGGGCAGATGGGCGGCGGCGAACGTTCTGCGCTCGCGACCGTCGACGATCTGGGCGCCGCCCCCGACCAGACCTTCCACCATGGCCGGCGTGAGCGGCCGGAGCGCGGGCGGGCCGCCGAGTACGTCCGGCCCGGACCGGTTGATCCCCGCCATGTATCGGTAGTAGGCGGGGTACGGCGGCAGGTCCGCCATCCGCCCGCTGACGAACTCCTCCTCGTCCCGGGCGGTCAGGGCGGGGTTGGTACGCCGCTCGGCGCCCATGACGGTCGTCCTGGCCCCCGACGCCGGCCCGGCCGCGCAGGAGCTGCCCGCTCCGTGCGTCGGCAGAACCCGTGTGGCGTCCGGCAGCAGGGCCAGTCGTCGAAGCGAACGGAACTGCGCCCTTGCGAGCTCCTCCGTGCGGTCCGCGCCGGACAGATCGGTGCGGCCGGCAGAGCCGACGAGGAGGCTGCCTCCGGTGAAGACGGCCGTCGGCGCCTGCCGTATGTCGTCGAAGACGAGATACGAGGTGTGCTCGACGGTGTGCCCGGGCGTCTCCATCGCCCGCACGGTCACGTCGCCGAAGGAGATCTCGTCCTCGTCCGCCAGCCGCAGATGATCGAACGCGTACACGGCGCGGGCCGGGCCCGCCACCGTGGCGCCGGTCGCCGCGCGGACCTCCAGAGCACCGGAGACGTAGTCGTTGTGCACGTGCGTCTCCAGGACGTACCGGATCCGCACGCCCCTGGAGGTGCAGGACTCCATCAGCCCCCAGCTGTCCCGCTGCGGGTCGACCAGCGCGGCCTCGTCGCCGCTGACGAGGAGATAACTGGTGTCACCGAGCGACGCGGTGGTCATGACCTCGATCTCGCTCATACCGTCTCCGAACCCCTCACACGACGACCACCTCGACATACGCCACGGGGTTGCAGCCGTAGCCGCCGGCGTTCCAGGGCGCCCGAGGCGGCTGGATGTCGCCGTGCTCGTCGGTCGCGCGGGCCAGGAGCCGGTACGGACCGGGCCGACGGGGCGTCCACCGGTACGACCAGTCGGTCCAGGCGTACGGCCCGGAAGGCGGCTCCAGCACGGCGTCGTGCCACTCCTCGCCGTCGGAAGGGCCTTCGCCCCCGGTGCCGTCCTCACTGCTGACACCGTCCACGTCCCCGTACGCGGCCCGTACCTCGACCTGCCGCACGGGAACCCCGCCGCCCGACCAGGCCCGGCCCCGTACCGGGATCTCGTGGCCACGGCGGACCGCCGAGTCCGGTTCGGGGGTGGTGATGAAGGACTTGACCCGTACGGTCGTCACAGGATCGCCGAGGGTGCCGCGCGACGCGCGATAGACGTACTCCTCGACCTGGAAGACCCCTCTGAAGGGCTCCCTCACGGCCCGCGCCTCGACCAGCCACTTCACGTCGGCGACCGCGTACCACCCGGGGACCACGAGCCGGACCGGCGCCCCGTGCTCGGGGGCGAGCGGCTCGCCGTTCATGTGCGTGGCGAGGAGGGTGTCCGGATGGAGGGCCACGGCGAGCGGGAGGCTCCGTTCGAAGGCCGCCCGGCGGCCGTGCACGGTGCCGGAGTCGGCTCCGGCGAAGACGATCTCCACGGCTGCCCGGTCGATCCGGGCCCGGGTGGCAAGGCGCTGGAAGGGCACCCCTGCGAAGTGCGCGCATCCGACGGCCCTCTGCCCCCATGGCAGACCTGGCGGTCGGGGTGACATCTGGCTGCGACCGTTCCCCGCGCATTCCATGACGACGTCGAACTCTCGGTGCTCCATCGTGAGCAGCTCGTCGTAGCCGATGTCGAGCGGCTCGGCCACGGCTCCGCGGAGCCGTAGCCGCCACCGGCGGGGTGTCGTCCGCGGGATGCCGAAGTGATCGCGCACGAAGAGGGCACCCACGGGTGTGACGGGCTCGGCAAGCGCGGCCGACGGTGTCTGAGCGTTGTACGGCTCGGCTGTGACCGTCTCGGGTGTCCAGACCGTCGCTCCGGGCCCGCGGGATATGGGCCATGTGGTCACGGCGACCCCTTCCGTCGGGCTCCTGCCGGGCACGACGCGGGTTGCCTTCAGTTTACGTCCGGGACTCGGGTCGCGAGAGTTCTCCCGTGACGCTCGGAGGGGGCAAGGCCCCTATGGGTCCGCCGCGCCCTTGGTGACGCTTGGGAGACCTCATGTCCGTCCGAACGGCCGCGGCGGCCCTGATCTCGGCCCGGTCGGCCTCGTCGTACACCTTGCGGTCCGGGAAGTGCTTGTTGTCGTACACCTCGATCGCGTCGACCGTGAAGACGGCGGTCCGCCCGTCCTGCCGGACCACCTCGATCCGGTGGCCCTTCCTGAGCGCGCCCAGGGTGTAGAAGACGGCGGGCCCGTCGGCGTTGTCGACGTGGCCCGCGACGATCGCGGTGCCCTTGGCACCGGGCGTGGTGCCGTCCTCGTACCAGCCGGCCAGGTTCCGGTCCGAGGCCGGCGGCACGTCGAGCGCGCCGTCCGCCGTGAGGCCGAGCCGGGTCATCGGGGCGTCCACGTCGGTCTCGGGGATCCGGAGCCGGACCGGCACCGAGGGCGGCAGCGGGTCGGCGGCGGCGTCGGTGTGCACGCTGGGCCCGGCGGCGAAGGCCTGCGCGGCCGACGGTACGGGCGGGGTGACGTTCTCCGAGCCGTTGTGGACGAGCCAGATCCCGACGCAGGCGGCCGCGGCTATGCCCCAGCCCTTGCTCCTGTTGCTCACCTGGGTTCCCTCGGTCGCGCTTCGTGGGGTGTGGCCCTGCCCCCGCCGGGCCGTGTGCGGGCGCGCGACGGGGGCAGGACAGGCGGTGGTCTCAGTGGCCCTGTGCGCCGCTCGCCCGGCGCCGCAGGAGCCAGACACCGCCGACGGCAGCCGCGGCCAGCACCGCCGCGCCCGCCGTGACCTGGGCGGTGTCGGGGCCGACGCTGCCCCCGACACCGGTCTGGACGTGGCCGCTCGGACTCCGGTGCTTGACCCACAGGTCGCCCCGGGCGGTCTTGCCGTTGTCGCAGGCCACGCTGATCCCGTAGGAACCGGCCTTGACGTGCTCCGGCACCGTGAACCGTCCGACCACGACCTCCTTGTGCGTGCTCGGCTTCAGCTGGAACTCGCCCGCGCCGAGCGAGTTCGCGTCACCCACGCCGTGCCCGTGCTTGCCGCAGGCGAGCGTGTTCACGGTGACGGTCTCGCCCGGGGACGCGGACGACGGGGAGATCTCCAGCGACTCGTGGCCGCCGCCGCCCGAGTTCCAGTTCTCGCCGGTCGAGCCGGTCGAGCCCGTCGAGCCGGTCGAGTTCCAGCTCTCGCTGTTCGAGCTCCAGCTGTCGTCGTTCGCATACGCCGCGGGGGCGGCGAACGCCCCGATCGCGGCGACCGCCAGCGCGGTACCGGTGAGCAGGCGGGCAGTGGTGCGCATGGGGGTCCTCCGGGGCGCGCGAGCGGTCATGCCGGCTGGTCCTGCCGGGAGGGACATCCCGGAGCCGGACCTTCTGAGACCGAGATAAGGGGCATGTCACGCGCCCCGCCTCCTGATGAGGCATCAGGATTGCTCCGTCCGATACGGTGTGTCGCCTGGATTTCGGACGTTTTCGCAGGTCAGGCCGGTTTACGGGTCGTCAGCTGACGGCCCGTGCCGAACGGGTGAGCGCCCCGAGCAGGACCCCGGGCAGGCTCCGCGGGCCGGTCCCCGGCCTATCCGATACCGGTCAGCCCGCCGATCGCCGTCACGGCCCACTGCTGCGCCCCCGCCGTCGTCCCGGCCACGACCCCCGTCGCGACCGGCGCGAGGGCGCCCCGCAGGGTGGCGAGCGCGCGGCGCACCCTGCCCGCCTCGACGGGCTCCGGCCCGGTGATCTCGGCCAGGACCTCCTCGGCCGCCTGCTGGGTGTCCTGGCGGTCCTGCTCGGCGAGGCCGGCCCGGGGGAGCTCCCGGAGGAGTTCGTTCACCCGCTCGGCGAGCGTCTCGTACCCCGGTGCGACGATGCCGTTGCTCTGCTGGTTCTGGGTGACGGTCTCGTTGTTCCAGGCGAACTGGGAGTGCGAGACGGCGCCGTTGAAGACCGGTCCGTCGTCGCGCGGGGTGTTCTGCTGGTCGCTCATCGGGAGGGATCGTCTCCTTCGGTCTGCTGGTTCTGGGTGACGTGGTCGTTGTTCCAGGCGAACTGGGAGTCGTGGACGTCCCTGTGGAACACCGGACCGATGTAGTTGATGACCGTCGAGGTCTGGTCGACCGTGCGGACGGTCTCGCGGACGACCGGCAGCGACGACTGCAGCGAGACGATCTCGACGCGGCCGTTGTGCAGGACGGCGGGTCCCCCCGTCCCGTTCACGGAGCAGTCCACCAGGCGGCCGGCGCTCTGGTCGGCGAAGGCGGCGCCCGCGCTCGCGCAGTCGGTGAACTCGCTGTTCGCGACGTCCAGGTAGCCGGACTCGCTCCCGGTCAGGCCGGTTCCCGCGGACCCCTTCACGGTGAGGTTCCGCGCGAGGAGCCGCCCCTTGCCGAACGCGGCGGCCCCGCTGATGCTCACCGCCGTGACCGTGCTGTCGTGCACGAGCACCCGCGCCTCCTCGCCGGCGCCGAAGCCCACGGCCCCCCGCTCGGCCGTCACGTCCCTGAGCGTGACCCGGGACCGGCCGAGGGCGGTCACGGCGGTCTCGAAGTCACGGAACACCACCCCGGTGAGGTCGGCCGTCGTGCCGCCGTCCCCGTTCGTGTCCAGGCCCAGCGTGCAACGGTCCACCCGGACGTCCTCGAACACGCCCGCGGACCCGTCCAGGACCCGCAGCGCGGAGTTCGTCAGGTCCTCGATCCGGACGCGCGTGAAGCGGCCCCTGGCACCGTCGGTGACGGCGATGCCGACGTTCCCTCCCGTGACGCGGCAGTCACGGAGCTCGGGCGCCCCTCCCGTCGTCGAGAACACCGCGACGTTGCGCGCGTCGAGGACCTGGCAGTCCTCGAACCGGCCCAGGCCCTGCGCCTGGACGTTGACGCCGGTGTCGCGGCACCCGGTGAACACGCTGCCGCGCACCACCGGGTCGGCGCCGCTCTTCGAGACGATCCCGTGCAGGGCGTCGCTGACCCGCGTGCGGTCCACGGAACCCCGGGACTGTTCGATGAACAGGACGCCCTCCGCGTGTACGGCGGTGATCGCGCACTCCGTCACGGCGAGCTCCGCCCGGGTGTCCGCCACGAGGGCCGCGTTCCCGGTGCCGGTCAGCTCGCAGCCGATGACCTCCGCGTGCGCCTCGCAGACGCGCAGGCCGTGGATGCGGCTGCCCTCGATCCGGCTGCCCCGGACCACCACGCGGGAACCCTCCAGCACGGCGATCGCGTTGTCGGCGGCGTCGGTGAACCGGCACCGCTCGACCAGACCGGCCGCGCCCGTGAAGACCGTGCGGCCGTGCAGGACCACGCTCTCGCGCAGGGTGACGGAGGTGCGCGGACGCGCGTGCACGGCGACCGCGCCCGGCGCCCGGACCTCCGTGTGCTCCAGGGTCAGCGTGCCCGTGTGGCAGCCGACGACGTCGGCGTCGCGGCCGGTCAGGACGAGACCCTGGACGTGGACCTGTCCGTACGTGTCCAGGGCCGCGCCCCGGGGCCGGCCGACCACGACGGAGCCCGGGCCCTCGGCCGCGACCAGCCGCACCTCGCCCCGGACGGTGAGCGCCTCCTCGTACCGCCCGGGCGCGATCTCGATCAGCGCCGGCCGCCCCCGGGCGGCCGCCGCACGGAGCGCCGACGCGATGTCGGGGTGGGCCCGGCGGCCCCCGCGCGGCGAGACGACGTACCTCGCGACCATGTCCGTATCCCCCCGGTGTCGTTCCTCTACAGCCTGTCCCACTCCACGAGGCCGTACGCGTCGAACACCCGCCCCATCAGCTCCTCGTCCACCGCGAACGTCACCTCGTCGATCGCCGTCACGGGAGCGATCGTCCGGGAGTTGGTCACGAACGCGGCCCGGTAGCCCGGGAGGTCGGCCAGGGCGACCGGTCGCCGGACCGACTCCAGGTGCCGCTCCAGGAGGGCCATGGTGATGCCGGTGAGGCAGGGCGCCGACGGCCAGACCACCGAAGTGCCGTCCCAGAAGGCGATGTTGGTGACCGCACCCTCGGCGATCTCGCCGTACGGAGAGGTCAGCAGGGCCTCGTCGTAACCGGCCCGGCGGGCCGCGTCGCCGTGGAAGCTCTGGCCGAAGCCGCCCAGGTGCTTGATGTGCGGAGCGGGCCGCCAGTAGTCGACGGCGGTCAGGCGCTGCGGGGCGCCGGGGCCGTCCGGGGCGGGGTCGGCGACGGTCACGACGGTGCGGACGCCGGGGTACACGTACACCCGGACCGAGGCGTCCCGCCGCCCGGCGTTCGTGAGCGCCCCGGCGACGAGCTCGCGCACCCGTTTGCCCTCCAGCTCCCGGCCGAAGAGCTCGCGGGTCGAACGGTCGAGGCGGTCGAGGTGCAGGTCGAGGCCCTTCACGCACCCGTCCCGCACCTGCATCGCCGTGAAGTGGCCGTAACCGCTCATGAGGGCGGCGAGGAGCTGCGGATCGGCCGCCGGGGTGCCGTCGACCTCGATGTGCGGGGGAGGAGTCGTCATGCCCTCACCGTACGGCGAACGGACGGTGTTCGACCTCGACCGGCTTGAAGGACGCGGTACTTGGCGGGACGCGGGGCGCGGGACGTGCGGCACCTGGCGGGACGTGTGGCACTCGGCGGACGTGCGGTACTCGGCGGGGCGCGGGACCTGCGGCGCTTGACCTCAACCAAACTTGAGGTACCACGATCCTCGGCATGCTGTTCCGACTGCTCGTCCCCCGCCTCCGGCCGTACGGGCCCCTCCTCCTGCTCCTCGTCGCCCTCCAGCTCGTCCAGACCCTCGCCTCCCTCGCCCTGCCCACCCTCAACGCCGGCGTCATCGACGAGGGCGTCCTGCGCGGCGACACCGGCCGCGTCCTCCGCGGCGGCGCCGCCATGATCGCCGTCACCCTTCTCCAGGCCGCCGCGGCCGCCGCCGCCACCTACACCGGCGCCAGGATCGCCATGGGCGTCACCCGCGACCTGCGCTCCGAGGTCTTCCGCCGCGTCCAGGACTTCTCCGCCCGGGAGCGCGGCCGCTTCGGCGCCGCCTCCCTCATCACCCGGACCACCAACGACGTCCAGCAGATCCAGACGTTCACCGTCCTCGTCCTCACCATGCTGGTCGCCGCCCCCCTCCTCTGCGCCGGCGGACTCGTCATGGCCCTGCGCCAGGACGTCCCGCTCGCGCTCGTCCTGCTCCTCTTCGTACCCGTGATGACCGGCGCCGTCGGCACCGTCGTCCTGCGCATGCGGCCCCTCTTCCGCGGCATGCAGGAGCGCGTCGACCGCGCGGGCCGCGTCCTGCGCGAGCAGATCACCGGCGTCCGGGTCGTCCGCGCCTTCGTCCGCGACCGGCACGAGCGGGAGCGCTTCGCCGCCGCCAACGACGACCTCCTCACCGTCGGCCTTCGCGCCGGTCGGCTCCAGGCCCTCATGTTCCCCACGGTCCTGATCGTCTGGCAGCTGACGACCGTCGCCCTGGTGTACGTCGGCGCCCACCGCATCGACGCCGGAGCCCTTCAGCCGGGCGGCCTCGTCGCCTTCCTGGGCTACCTCCTCCAGACCTCCATGTCCGTGATGATGGTCCTCTTCCTCCTCATGCACATGCCCCGCGCCGAATCCGGGGCCGAGCGCGTCCGCGAGGTCCTCGACACCCGCCCCTCCGTCGTCCCGCCCGCCCACCCCGTCCGGATCCCGACCGGCCCCGGTCGCCTCGACCTCGACGGCGTCGGCTTCCGGTATCCGGGCGCGGAGGAGTCGGTGCTGAAGGACGTGGCGCTGGTCGCCCGGCCCGGTGAGACCACCGCGATCATCGGCTCCACGGGCAGTGGCAAGTCGACGCTGCTCGGCCTCGTGCCCCGGCTCTTCGACGCCACCGGCGGCGAGGTCCTCGTCGACGGCGTCGACGTGCGGAAGCTCGACCCCGCCCTGATGGCCAAGACCGTCGGACTCGTCCCCCAGAAGCCGTACCTGTTCTCCGGCACGGTGGCCACCAACCTGCGGTACGGCAAGCCCGACGCCACCGACGAGGAACTCTGGCACGCCCTGGAGGTCGCCCAGGCCGCCGACTTCGTACGGAAACTGGAACACGGTCTCGACGCCCCCGTCTCCCAGGGCGGCGCCAACTTCTCCGGCGGCCAGCGCCAGCGCCTCGCCATCGCCCGCGTGCTCGTCGCCCGCCCCCGCCTCTACCTCTTCGACGACTCCTTCTCCGCCCTCGACCCCCGCACCGACGCCCGGCTCCGCACCGCCCTGCGCGAGGAGACCGCCGACGCGACCGTCGTCATCGTTGCCCAGCGCGTCTCCACCATCCGTCACGCCGACCGGATCGTCGTCCTCGACCGGGGCCGGACCGTCGGCACCGGCACCCACACGTCCCTCATGCGGGACAACCCCACCTACCGGGAGATCGTCCTCTCCCAGCTCACCGAGGAGGAAGCCGCATGAGCACGGCGACCGCGACCCGCGCCCCGAGCCCCGCGAAGGCCCCCGTCCGCACCGGCCCCCCGCCCCAGCGCGGCCCCGGCCTCGCCACCCCCTCCCTCGAACGCTCCCTCTCCTTCCGCTCCTCCGGCCTCCGCCTGCTGCGCACCCTCGCCCCCGACCGGGCCCGGCTGCTCGCCGTCCTCGCCGCCGGCGCCGCCGCCGTCTCCCTCTCCGTCCTCGGCCCCCTCCTCCTCGGCCGCGCCACCGATCTCGTGATCACCGGAGCCACCGGTCCCACAGGCATCGACTTCGCGGCCGTCGGCCGGATCCTCGCCCTGTCCGTCGCCGTCGTCACCGGCTCGTCCGCCCTCACCTGGGTCCAGCTGCGGATCGCCACCACCGTCGTCCAGCGGGCCGGGCACCGGCTCCGCGAACGGGCCCAGCACAAACTGGCCAGGCTGCCCCTCGCCTACCTCGACGGGCAGCCGCGCGGCGAGGTCCTCTCCCGCACCACCAACGACATCGACAACATCACCCAGACCCTCCAGCAGGCCTTCAGCCAGATGACGCGAGCCCTGCTCACCCTGGCCGGCGTCCTCCTGATGATGTTCTGGATCTCCCCGGTGCTCGCCCTCGTCGCCCTCGCCACCGTGCCCGTCTCGGTCGCCGTCGCCGCCTTCGTCGGCAAGCGCGCCCAACCCCAGTTCGTGAAGCAGTGGGCCGTCACCGGCCGGCTCGGCAGTCACGTCGAGGAGATGATCACCGGCCACACCGAGGTCGTCGCCTTCGGCCGCCGCGCCGAGGCCGTGCGCCGCTTCGACGAGCTCGGCGAGGAGCTCTACCGGGCGAGCTTCCGCGCCCAGTTCGTCTCCGGCTTCATCCAGCCCGCCCTGACCTTCGTCGGCAACCTCAACTACGTCGCCATCGCCGTCGTCGGCGGACTGAGGGTGGCGAGCGGCACCCTCTCCGTCGGCGACGTGCAGGCCTTCATCCAGTACTCGTACGATTTCAACGGCCCCATCACCCAGGTCGCCGCCATGGCCAACCTCCTCCAGTCCGGAGTGGCCTCCGCCGAGCGGGTCTTCGACCTCCTCGACGCCGAGGAGGAGTCCCCGGAGCCCACCACGCCCCGCAGGCCCGCCGAGCTGCGCGGCCGGGTCTCCTTCGAGAAGGTCGCCTTCCGCTACGAGGACGGCAGGCCGCTCATCGAGGACCTCTCGCTCACGGTGGAGCCGGGCCGGACGGTCGCGATCGTCGGCCCCACCGGCGCCGGCAAGACGACCCTGGTCAACCTGCTCATGCGCTTCCACGAGGTGACGGCCGGCCGGATCACCCTCGACGGCGTCGACACCGCCGCCATGACCAGGGAGGAGCTGCGCTCCGCCACCGGCATGGTCCTCCAGGACACCTGGCTCTTCGGCGGCACCATCGCGGACAACATCGCGTACGGCGCCACGCGCCCGGTGACCCGGGCCGAGGTCGAGGAGGCGGCGCGCGCCGCCCACGCCGACCGCTTCGTCCGCACCCTGCCCGCCGGGTACGACACCGTCCTCGACGAGGACGGCGGCGGCCTCAGCGCCGGCGAGAAGCAGCTGGTCACCCTCGCCCGCGCCTTCCTCTCCGATCCGGTGATCCTCGTCCTCGACGAGGCCACCAGCTCCGTCGACACCCGCACCGAGCTCCTCGTCCAGCAGGCCATGACCTCCCTGCGCGCGGGCCGCACCAGCTTCGTCGTCGCCCACCGGCTCTCCACGATCCGGGACGCCGACACGATCCTGGTCATGGAGGGCGGCTCGATCGCCGAGCAGGGCACCCACGAGGAACTCCTCGCCGCCGACGGGGCCTACGCCCGGCTGCACGCCGCCCAGTTCGCCCGTACGGTGGAGACGTGATCGTCACCGTCCGCACCACCACCGACGCGCGCGCCAAGGCCGACGCCCTGGCGCGCGGTGCCGTCGAGGCCCGGCTCGCCGCCTGCGCGCAGATCTCGGGGCCCGTCACCTCCGTCTTCCACTGGCGGGGCGCGATCGAGACCTCCGAGGAGTGGGAGGTGGTGTTCAAGACCACCGAGACCCGCTACCAGGCCCTGGAGGCGCACCTCCTCGCCGCCCACGACTACGAGACGCCCGAGATCCTCGCCACCCGGGTGACCCGGGTCAGCGAGGGCTACGCCCACTGGGTCGAGCAGGAGACCCACGCGGCCGAGGCGATCGAGGCCCCGGCGCCCGCCGAGCGGCCGTTCTTCGTGTACGGGACGCTGCGCCCGGGCGCGTACAACCACGACCGCTTCCTCGCCGGACGCATCGGCTCCGAGGCGGACGCCGTGCTGCACGGGGCGGTCCTGCACGACGGACCCGGCTATCCGTACGTCGTCCCGGCGGACAAGGGCCAGGTGGTCGGCACGCTCCTGACGCCCGCGCCCGGCGCGTACGGCGAACTGTTCGGCCTGCTCGACCGCCTGGAGCTGCCCGTCGGATACGAGCGGGTGGCGAGGGACGTCGTACGGGTACGGGACGGGGCACGGGTGTCCGCCTGGGTGTTCCTGGCCGCCCCCGACGCGCCCCTCGGCCCGGTCATCGAGAGCGGCGACTGGTTCAGCCGGAGTCCGCGACAGGTTCGAGGCGCACCGCGCACACCTTGAACTCGGGCATCCGCGAGACCGGGTCGAGCGCCGGGTTCACCAGCGTGTTGGCCCGCCCCTCCCCGTACCAGTGGAACGGCATGAAGACGGTGTCCGGCCGGATCGACGTCGTGATCCGCGCCGGGGCGACGGCCCGCCCGCGCCGCGAGACCACCGCCAGCGCCTCGCCCTCGGCGATCCCGAGCCGCTCGGCGAGCCGGGGGTGGAGCTCCACGAAGGGGCCGGGCGCCGCCGCGTTCAGCTCCTCGACCCGCCGGGTCTGCGCCCCCGACTGGTACTGGGACACGACGCGGCCGGTGGTCAGCACGACCGGGTAGTCGGCGTCCGTCTCCTCGGCCGCCGCCCGGTGCACCACCGGCACGAACCGGGCCCGCCCGTCCGCCGTCGCGAACCGCTCCAGGAAGAGGCGCGGGGTGCCCGCATGGTCCTCGTCCGGGCAGGGCCAGAAGACACCCTGCTCCTCCTCGATCCGCCGGTAGCTGATGCCCGCGTAGTCGGCGGGCCCGCCGGCCGAGGCCCGGCGCAGCTCCTCGAAGACCTCCTCCGGGTCGGTCGGGAAGCCCTTCTCCCAGCCGAGCAGCCCGGCCAGCCCGTGCAGCACCTCCAGGTCGCTGCGGACGCCCCCGGGCGGGGTGAGGGCGCGGCGGCGCAGCAGCACCCTGCCCTCCAGGTTGGTCATGGTGCCGGTCTCCTCCGCCCACTGGGTCACGGGCAGGACGACGTCGGCGAGTTCGGCGGTCTCGGAGAGCACCACGTCCGCGACGGCGAGGAAGTCCAGCGACCGCAGCCGCTCCTCGACGTGCGCGGCGCGCGGCGCCGACACCACCGGGTTGGAGCCCATGAGCAGCAGGGCCTTGACGTCCCGGCCCAGCGCGTCGAGCAGCTCGTACGCGCTCCGCCCGGGCCCCGGCAGCGACTCCGGCGCGACGCCCCACACCCCGGCGACGTGCGCGCGGGCGGCCGGGTCGTCGAGCTTGCGGTAGCCGGGCAGCTGGTCGGCCTTCTGGCCGTGCTCGCGGCCGCCCTGGCCGTTGCCCTGGCCGGTGAGGCAGCCGTAGCCGCTCAGCGGCCGGCCGGCCCGGCCGGTGGCGAGGCAGAGGTTGATCCAGGCGCCGACGGTGTCGGTGCCCTTGGACTGCTGCTCGGGGCCGCGCGCGGTCAGCACCATTCCCGTGGGCGCGTCGCAGAACATCGCGACGGCCTCCCGCAGCTGCGGCACGGACACCCCGGTGATCCGCTCCACCTGCTCGGGCCAGTGGGACATGGCCCCGGCGCGGGCCGCCGCCCAGCCGTCGGTGCGCTCCTCGATGAACGCCTCGTCCACCCGCCCCTCGGCCACCACCAGGTGCAGCATGCCGAGGGCGAGCGCGAGGTCGGTGCCGGGGCGCGGCGCGAGGTGCAGATCGGCCTGCTCGGCGGTGCGGGTGCGGCGCGGGTCGACGACGATCAGCTTCCCGCCGTTCTCCTTCAGCTCGGTGAGGTAGCGCAGGGCGGGCGGCATGGTCTCGGCGAGGTTGGAGCCGACGAGGATCACGCAGCCCGTCCTCGGGACGTCCTCCAGAGGGAAGGGGAGCCCCCGGTCGAGGCCGAAGGCCCGCTGGTGCGCGGCGGCGGCCGAGGACATGCAGAAGCGGCCGTTGTAGTCGATCTGCGAGGTGGCGAGGACGAGCCGGGCGAACTTGCCCAGCGTGTACGCCTTCTCGTTGGTGAGGCCGCCGCCGCCGAAGACCCCCACGGCATCGGGACCGTGGTCGGCGCGGGTCCGGCGAAGGCCTTCGGCGACGGCGGAGAGTGCCTCCTCCCAGGACGCGGGCTCCAGGGCCCCCGAGTCAGGGCGCCGGACCAGGGGCTCGGTGAGCCGGACCCGGGAGGAGAGTACGGAGGGGGCGGTGCGGCCCTTGCCGCACAGCGCGCCCCGGTTGACGGGGAAGTCGGTCCGCTCGACCACCTCGGCGGGCAGCTCCGGCGCGCCGGTGGGGCGCAGCGACATGCCGCACTGCAGGGCGCAGTAGGGGCAGTGGGTGGGGACGGTGGCGGCGTCGGACATGCGGTCAGCATGCGTCCGGCGTGTTACGCGGGGCGGCGTCCCGTATTACGGGAGCGGTGCCATGCGCTCCGTTCAGCGCCCCCCGGCCGGTGAGGCCAGGGCCTCCGTGACGCCCTTCTCCGCCGGGCCCAGGAAGCGCGGGTCGGGGCGCAGGCCGGCGTCGAGGGCGGCCTTGCCCGCCGCGAAGAGCTCGCGGGTGGTGCCGTAGTACCAGGTGCGGTCGTGGGGTTCGGCGACCCCGACCCCGTACACGTCGAGGCCCGCCCGGCCGCACAGCGCGACGGCCCGCTTGATGTGGAAGTCCTGGGTGACGAGGACGGCCCGGTCGACGCCGAAGACCTTCCGGGCGCGGACGCAGGAGTCCCAGGTGTCGAAGCCCGCGTAGTCGCTGACGATCCGCCCGTCCGGCACCCCGCGCGCGCTGAGGTAGGCGCGCATGGCGCTCGGCTCGTCGTACGAGGTCCGGCTGTTGTCGCCGGTGACGAGGAGGACCCGGACCTTGCCCGCGCGGTACAGCTCGGCGGCGGTGTCGAGGCGGTGCGCGAGGTACGGGGTGGGGCGCCCCTTCCACAGGCCGGCGCCGAAGACGACGGCGACGTCCCGGGCGGGCACGTCGGCGACGGTGCGGAGCCGGGGCGCGGCGACCGTCTGCATCCAGGTGGCCGGGGCGAGCGCGAGGACGGCGCCCAGCACCACGGCCTGGACGGTGCGGCGGCGGGCCCGGGTGGTGCGGGGGATCAACCGGGTGAGCCGTGCCGGCATGCGGAAACCTCCGTGGGGCGGGGGAGCGGTGTCGCTCTGTCACCCCGTCCGACGCGCATCGGCCGGATTCGGTTCACCGGACGCCCGGTCTGTTCCGTACAGCACACCGGCGAGGCCCATCCCGAGGAGCATGCCGAGCAGCTGCGCGGCGGCGAAGGCGGGCACGGAGGCGGGGGCGATGCCGGTGAAGGAGTCGGAGAACGCCCGGCCCAGGGTGGCCGCCGGATTGGCGAAGGAGCCGGAGGAGGTGAACCAGATCGCCGCGCCGATGTAACCGGCGACCGCGACGGGGGCGAGGGCGGGGCGGCCGATGTGGCGCAGGCCCTGGACGACGAGGACGAGCCCGGCGGTGGCGACGGCCTCGCCGAGGAGGAGGTGAAGCGCCGCGCGCGGCTCGGTGGCCCAGGAGCCGGGCGCCCGTCCGAACATCGCCTCGGCGAGCAGGGCGCCGGTGACGGCCCCGGCGAGCTGGGCGGCGATGTAGGCGAGGACCTCGCGGCCCTTGCTCTCGCGGCGCCGGGACCACCATTCGGAGAGCGTCACGACGGGGTTGAAGTGGGCGCCGGAGAGCGGGCCGATGAGGGCGATCAGCAGGCCGAGGCCGAGGGCGGACGCGGCGGCGTTGGCGAGCAGCCGGACGCCGGTGTCCTGGCTCAGGGAGTCGGCGCGGATGCCGGAGCCGACGACGACGGCGACGAGGGCGGCGGTGCCGATGAACTCGGCTGCGGCGCGCCGGGGGAGCGCGGGCGGGGACATTCTCATAACGGAAAAGATATTCCGTGATTCGGAAGGAAAAAAGAGGGCAGGGGAGGGGCGCGGTCCTCGTGCGATCCCCGCGTGATCGTCGTCATGCCGCCGCGGGGACGAAACGATGGAGCTCGTCGGTGCCGGGCTGGACGACGCCGTAGCTGTTCTCCGGTACCTCGTTCCAGGCGCCGGGCATGTCGCCGAGGGGCTCGGAGACGATGAGGCGGCTCTCCTCCGATATGTCCCGCAGGAAGGTGAGGTCGGGATGGAGCCTGCGCAGGGCCTCCACCCGACTGCTGTAGAACAGCGAGCGGGAGGCACGCGCGCTGGAGTAGCGGAAGGCCCAGACGCGCTCGCCGTCGGTGAGGGCGAGCGTCATCTGGAGGGGGAACTCCATCCCGTGCTCGCGGCCGACCCGTTCCACGACGCCCGCCATCGCGGCGACGGCGGCGGGCGGGTCCCGGTCGAGGCCGAAGGTGAGGGCCAGGTAGAACATCACCTCGGAGTCCGTCGTGCCCTCGATGTCGGAGTAGAGCGAGGGGTCGACGAGCAGGGAGAGGGCGCGGCGCACACGGGGGAACCCGGCGATGGCGCCGTTGTGCATGAACATCCAGCGGCCGTGCCGGAACGGATGGCAGTTCGACTGCTGTACGGCCGTCCCGGTCGACGCCCGGATGTGGGCGAAGAACAGCGGGGACTGGACGTGATCCGCCAGCTCCCGCAGATTCCGGTTGTTCCAGGCGGGGCCGACGTCCCTCAGCAGCGCCGGGGTGTCGCTGTGCGGCGAGTACCAGCCGACGCCGAACCCGTCGCCGTTGGTGGTCTCCACACCGAGCTTGGAGTGCAGGCTCTGGTCGATCAGGGAGTGGTCCGGTTTGTACAGGATGCTGTCGAGCAACACCGGCGTTCCCCAGTACGCGAGCCATCGGCACATGCGTGATCACCTGGGTTCCTGCCGGATCGGCGGGTGGCCTCGTGCACACCGTCCGGCCCTCCCATTCTCGACGCCCTCCCCACGGGGTGCCACATCGGCGCCGCCAGGACACGGGCCCGGCAGGCTGGCAGCCGGGGCCCGGAGCACGTGAGGCACGCGCAAAGACCCGTCACCCACCCGAAACGGCCCCGCAACGCGCCCCCGCCAGGATCACCCCATGACCCCGCAGCCGAAGACCGCGTCCGACCCCGGTGCCCCCGTCCTCGTCGCCGTGGGCCACGGCAGCCGCGACCCCCGGGCCCGGGCCGCCCTGGCCCGTCTCCTCGACCGGGTCCGCGAGCTGCGCCCGGGGCTCGACGCGCGCCTCGCCCACATCGAGCTGAACGCCCCCCTCCTCGACGACACCCTCGCCGAGCTCGCCGCCGCCGGCGGCCGGGACGCCGTCCTCGTCCCCCTCCTCTTCGCCCCCGGCCACCACGTCACCCACGACCTGCCCGCCGCCCTGGCCGCCGCCCCCGCCCTCCGCGCCCGCGTGGCCGACCCCCTCGGCGCCCACCCCCTCCTCGTCGAGGCCCTCGCCGACCGCCTCGCCGAAGCCGGCTGGACGTCCGGGGACGGAGCCGGCGTCGTCCTCGCCTCCGCCGGCTCCCGCGACCCCCGCTCCGGCGCCGTGACCCGCCGGATCGCCGCCCTCCTCGGCGAGCGCCTCGGCGGCGTCCCCGTCGTCCCCGCGTACGCCTCCGCCGCCGCGCCCACCGTCCCCGACGCCGTCCGCGCGCTCACCGCCCGGGGCCGGCACCGGATCGCCGTCGCCTCCTGCTTCACCGCCCCCGGCCTCTTCGCGACCCGCGCCGCCGCCGACGCCCCCTGGATCGCGTCGGACCCGCTGGGCGCCCACCCGGCCCTCGCCCGGCTGGTCCTGCACCGCTACGACCGCGCCCGCGCCACCCTTCCCGTACGGGAACTCGCCGCCGTCTGAGGTTTTCTGTCGGCCCCTCCGGTTACCTTCGACGCATGGCAGGCATCGAGGACACCAAGGACAGCACAGACATCACCGACACCCCCGGATACGACGAGACCGCGACCGAACGCTGGGCCGCAGAGCCCGACAAGCGCCCCGGGCGCACCGCCTTCCAGCGCGACCGCGCCCGCGTGCTGCACTCCGCCGCGCTCCGCAGGCTCGCCGGCAAGACGCAGGTCGTCACCCCCGGCACCCGGAGCCACGCCTGGGACGCCAGCCCCCGCACCCGCCTCACGCACTCCCTGGAGTGCGCCCAGGTCGGCCGGGAGCTGGGCGCCGCCCTCGGCTGCGATCCCGATCTCGTCGAGGCCGCCTGCCTCTCCCACGACATGGGCCACCCGCCCTTCGGGCACAACGGCGAGCAGGCGCTCAACGACGTCGCCAAGGACTGCGGCGGCTTCGAGGGGAACGCCCAGTCGCTCCGGCTCCTCACCCGCATCGAGCCGAAGCGCTTCGTGAAGGACGCCGACGGGGAACTCGTCAGCGTCGGGCTGAACCTCACCCGCGCCGCCCTCGACGCCGCCACCAAGTACCCGTGGGCGCGCGGCGGCCACCCCGAGGACCCCGGCTCGCCGAAGTTCGGCGTGTACGAGGACGACCTGCCCGTCTTCGAGTGGGTCCGGCAGGGCGCCCCCGCCCACCGCAAGTGCTTCGAGGCCCAGGTCATGGACTGGTCCGACGACGTGGCCTACTCGGTCCACGACTTCGAGGACGGACTGCACGCCGGGCACGTCGACCCGAACATGCTCCTCGCCGAGCCCGAGCGCGCCGACATCTGGCAGGTCGCCATCGGCCGCTACGTCCCCGAGGACACCGACCCGCAGGAGCTCGCCGAGGCCCTCGACCGGCTCGTCGACCAGGAGTGGTGGCCGCACGGCTACGACGGCTCGGCCGTCGCCCAGGCCCGGCTCAAGGACGCCACCAGCCAGCTCATCGGCCGCTTCTGCCTCGCCGCCGAGGGCGCCACCCGCCAGGCCCACGGCTCGGGCCGCCTCACCCGCTACGGGGCCGAGCTCGTCGTCCCGCGCGAGACCCGCAACGAGTGCGCGGTCCTCAAGGCCGTCGCCGACCGGTACGTGATGCAGCGCCCCCAGCAGGAGGCGCTCCGAGCCGACCAGCGCATCGTCGTCGCCGAGCTCGCCGAGGCCCTCGTCGCCCGCGCCCCCGACGGCCTCGAACCGCAGTTCCGGGCCGCGTTCGACACGGCCCGCGACGACCGGGCCCGCAAGCGCGTCCTCGTCGACCAGATCGCCAACCTCACCGACGCCTCCGCCCGAGCCCTCCACGCCCGCCTCCGCAGCCCCCGCTAGGCGACCCAGGCCCTCTTCCGTCGCCCCCCTCCGTACGGGACCCTCGCAGGCACGGCCCGGGGAGGTACGACGGGACGAACGCCCGGGGGCGTAGGTTGGAACCGGTCGCAACGAGGAGGAAACGACGTGGTCGACGCAGATCAGACCTTTGTCATCGTCGGCGGGGGCCTGGCAGGGGCCAAAGCGGCGGAGACCCTGCGCGCCGAGGGATACAACGGCCGGGTGATCCTCATCGGCGACGAACGCGACCACCCCTACGAGCGCCCACCGCTCTCCAAGGGCTACCTCACCGGCGCCAAGGAGCGCGACAGCGTCTTCGTCCACGAGGCCGCCTGGTACGCGGCGAACGACATCGAGCTCCACCTCGGCCAGTCCGTCACCGCCGTCGACCGCGAGGCCCGCACCGTCCGCCTCGGCGACGGCACCGTCATCCGCTACGACAAGCTGCTCCTCGCCACGGGCGCCGAGCCCCGCCGCCTCGACGTCCCCGGCACCGAGCTCGCCGGCGTCCACCACCTGCGCCGCCTCGCCCACGCCGACCGGCTCCGCCAGGTCCTCGCCGGCCTCGGCCGGGACAACGGCCACCTGGTGATCGCCGGCGGCGGCTGGATCGGCCTGGAGGTCGCCGCCGCCGCCCGCGGCTACGGCGCCGAGGTCACCGTCATCGAGCTCGACCCCACCCCGCTGCACCGGGTCCTCGGCCCCGAGCTCGGCCAGCTCTTCGCCGACCTCCACACCGACCACGGCGTCCGCTTCCGCTTCGGCGTCCGGCTCACCGAGATCGTCGGCCAGGACGGCATGGTCCTCGCCGTCCGCACCGACGACGGCGAGGAGCACCCGGCGCACGCCGTCCTCGCCGCGATCGGCGCCGCACCCCGCACCGCCCTCGCCGAGAACGCGGGGCTCGCCCTCGTCGACCGGGCCGACGGCGGCGGCATCGCCGTCGACGAGTCCCTGCGCACCTCCGACCCCGACATCTACGCCGCCGGCGACGTGGCCGCCGCCCACCACCCGCTCCTCCACACCCGGCTCCGCGTCGAGCACTGGGCCAACGCCCTCAACGGCGGCCCGGCCGCCGCCCGCGCCATGCTCGGGCAGCGCGTCTCGTACGACCGGGTGCCCTACTTCTTCTCCGACCAGTACGACCTGGGCATGGAGTACTCGGGCTGGGCGCCGCCCGGCACGTACGACCAGGTCGTGGTCCGCGGCGACACCGGCAAGCGCGAGTTCATCGCCTTCTGGCTCAAGGAGGGCCGGGTCCTCGCCGGGATGAACGTGAATGTGTGGGACGTCACAGGCCCTGTCCAGGACCTCATCCGCGCCCGTACGGCCGTGGACCCGGAAGCCCTCGCCGACGCCTCCGTGCCCCTGGAGAGCCTGATCTGATCAGTGCCGGTCACCCGTAGACTTCACGCGTGGCAGGCAGGATCAACGATGACGACGTGAAGGCGGTACGGGACGCGGTCCCGATCGACGCCGTCGTGTCCGAGTACCTCCAGCTGCGCAACGCGGGCGGCGGCAACCTCAAGGGCCTCTGCCCCTTCCACGACGAGAAGTCGCCCTCCTTCCAGGTCAGCCCCAGCAAGGGACTCTTCCACTGCTTCGGCTGCCAGGAAGGCGGCGACACCATCGCCTTCGTGATGAAGATCGACCACCTCTCCTTCTCGGAGACGGTCGAGCGCCTCGCCGCGAAGGCGGGCATCACCCTGCGGTACGAGGAAGGCGGCTACAACCCCGGCCACCAGCGCGGCGAACGCATCCGCCTGATCGAGGCCCACAAGGCCGCCGCCGAGTACTACGCCGGGCAACTCGACTCCGCCGAGGCCGAGATCGGCCGGAAGTTCCTCGCCGAGCGCGGCTTCGACCAGGCCGCCGCCGAGCACTTCGGCGTCGGCTACTCCCCGGCCGGCTGGGACCACCTCACCCGCTTCCTGCGCGGCAAGGGCTTCTCCGACAAGGAGCTGATCCTCTCCGGCCTCTCCCAGGACGGCCGCCGCGGTCCCATCGACCGCTTCCGCGGCCGTCTCATGTGGCCGATCAAGGACGTCGGCGGCGAGATCGTCGGCTTCGGCGCGCGCAAGCTCCGCGACGACGACAACGGCCCCAAGTACCTCAACACGCCCGAGACGCCGATCTACAAGAAGTCCCAGGTGCTCTACGGCATCGACCTGGCCAAGAAGGACATCGCCAAGATCAGCCGGGCCGTCGTCGTCGAGGGCTACACCGACGTCATGGCCTGCCACCTCGCCGGCGTCACCACCGCCATCGCCACCTGCGGCACCGCCTTCGGCGGCGACCACATCAAGATCCTCCGCCGGCTCCTCATGGACAACGGCTCGGCCCGCGTCATCTTCACCTTCGACGGCGACGCCGCCGGCCAGAAGGCCGCCCTGCGCGCCTTCGAGGACGACCAGAAGTTCGCCGCCGAGACGTACATCGCCATCGCCCCCGACGGCATGGACCCCTGCGACCTCCGCCTCGCCAAGGGCGACGAGGCCGTCGTCGACCTCGTCCAGCCCCGCACCCCGCTCTTCGAGTTCGCCCTCCGCCAGATCGTGAGGCGGTACGACCTGGAGACCCCGGCGGGTCGCGCCGCCGCCCTCGACGAGGCCGCGCCCATCGTCGCGAAGATCAAGAACATCGCCTCCCAGCACGAGGTCGCCGTCCAGCTCGCCGGCATGCTCGGCATCCTCGACACCCAGTTCGTGGTCCGGCGGGTCGCCCAGATCGCCCGCTGGCAGCGGCAGGGCGGCGAGCGCGGCCCGAGCCGTCAGCAGTCCCCGCGGACGTACGACACCCCGCCCCCGGCCGCCGCCCCCTCGGGCCCCGCGCTCAATCTGCGCAGCCCCGCCCACCGCACCGAGCGGGAGCTCCTCAAGCTCGCCCTCCAGCGGCCCGAACTGGTCTCCCCGGCCTTCGACGCCTACGGCGTCGACGAGTTCACCGCCCCGCCCTACGCGGCCGTCAGGCAGTGCATCCAGGACGCGGGCGGCGCCACCGGCGCCCCCTCCGACTACCTCGACGCCGTCCGCGAGGCCGCCCCCAACGACTCGGTCCGCGCCCTCGTCACCGAACTCGCCGTCGAGACGATCTTCGCCAAGACCGTCGACGAGGCCTACGCCGGCGACCAGCTCGTCACCGTCCGCCTCCGCGCCGTCGACCGCCGCATCCGCGACGTCCAGGGCACCCTGGCCCGGCTCGGCGCGAACGGCGACCCCGAGCGGCTCGCCGCCGTGCAGAACGAGCTGTGGGTCCTCACCCAGTACGGGCAGTCCCTCCGGAACAACGGCGCCGCGGCGCTCTGACACACGTTCGGTCACGCCCCGGTCTCAAAAAGTCACCGCACGCCCCTCGTGGCGGCGATGTGTCGTACCCCACACTGGGTGACGGTGTCGTTCCGCCCCTCCTGGAGGTCGCCCGCCGTGCAGACCGAGATCCGGACCGTGTCGCAGGAGCCGTCCCCCGAGGAGCCGGACGAGCCGCCGGAGATCCCCGTCCAGCGCCGCCGCACCGGCGACCCCGGCGGCAACGGCCCCTCCTCCGACCTCTTCCGCCAGTACCTGCGCGAGATCGGCCGCATCCCGCTGCTCAGCGCCGAGGAGGAGGTCGAACTCGCCCGCCGCGTCGAGGCGGGTCTCTTCGCCGAGGAGAAACTCGCCAACACCCCCGATCTGGACACGCAGTTGGCGATCGACCTGGACCGGCTCGTCGTCCTCGGCCGGATCGCCAAGCGCAAGCTCATCGAGGCCAACCTCCGCCTCGTCGTCTCCGTCGCCAAACGGTACGTGGGCCGCGGCCTCACCATGCTCGACCTCGTCCAGGAGGGAAACCTCGGCCTCATCAGGGCCGTCGAGAAGTTCGACTACGCGCGGGGCTACAAGTTCTCCACGTACGCCACCTGGTGGATCCGCCAGGCCATGTCCCGGGCCCTCGCCGACCAGGCCCGGACCATACGCGTCCCCGTGCACGTCGTCGAACTCATCAACCGCGTCATCCGCGTCCAGCGCCGCATGCTCCAGGAGCGCGGCTACGAACCCACCGCCGAAGAGGTCGCCGCCCAGCTGGACCTGGCCCCCGAACGGGTCGGCGAGGTCCTCCGCCTCGCCCAGGAACCCGTCTCCCTGCACGCCCCCGTCGGCGAGGAGGAGGACGTCGCCCTCGGCGACCTCATCGAGGACGGCGACGCCGCCTCACCCGTCGAGTCCGCCGCCTTCCTGCTGCTCCGCCGCCACCTGGAGGACGTCCTCTCCACCCTCGGCGAACGCGAACGCAAGGTCGTCCAGCTCCGCTACGGCCTCGACGACGGCAGGCCCCGCACCCTGGAGGAGATAGGCCGCATCTTCGGCGTGACGCGCGAACGCATCCGCCAGATCGAGTCCAAGACCCTCAACAAACTGCGGGACCACGCCTACGCGGACCAGCTGCGCGGCTATCTCGACTAGGGGGTGTCTTGCCGATCAGGCCGGATCAGGGAGCGGCGTCTGGTGCCGTGCATCGCAAGGCGGAGGAGGGAGGCAGTGGGGTCTCCCCTGT